>NZ_JBFAAX010000027.1:0-33807 GCF_040639995.1 Actinosynnema sp. NPDC023658
CGACCCGCTGCGCAAGGTCCGCCCGCAGCCGCGCGACCAGCTCCGGCTGGCGCACGCGCAACGCCAGCTCCAGGCGTCCGGGTTCGCCGCGCTCGGCCGGTCGACCGGTGGCGTGATCGGCATGGACGCCGACGTCGTCGTCTGGCACGACCTGGAGGCGCCGACGTGGCCGGGCGGCCGCAACGCGCTGGCCGAGTACGACAGCAGGTTCTCCGACCGGCTGGCCGTGGCCGCCGCCGCCGCGACCGGCGCGGACCCGCTGGCCCGCCCGTCCCGGATCGTCGAGTGCCGCAGCTGCCCGTGGTGGCCGGTGTGCGAGACCGACCTGAAGGCCGCCCGCGACGTCAGCCTCGTCGTGCGCGGCGAGGACGCCGTGGCGTTGCGCAAGGTGGGCGTCCGGACGGTCGACGAACTGGCCGCGCTGGACCCGGACGAGCAGGTCGTCCCGCTGGTCGGGATGCTCTACCCGGACGCCGTCGTCCTGGCCCGCGCCTGGCTGCGCGACCTCACCGTGGTGCGCCGCGTGTCCCGCATGGAGGTGCCGCGCGCCGACGTCGAGGTCGACGTGGACATGGAGAGCTTCGGGGACCTGGGCGCGTACATGTGGGGCTGCTGGCTGTCCGGGCAGGACGTCGGGGAGGAGCACGGCTACCGGGCGTTCGCGACCTGGGACCCGCTGCCGTGCGCCGACGAGGCCCGGTCGTTCGCGGAGTTCTGGGGCTGGCTCACCGGCGTGCGGCTGCGCGCCCGCGCCCGCGGCCTGTCGTTCAAGGCCTACTGCTACAACGAGCTCGCGGAGAACCGCTGGCTGCTCGGGTCGGCCGAGCGGTTCAAGGGTCAGCCCGGCATCCCGACCGTGGCGCAGGTGCGGGAGTTCATCACGTCCGACTCGTGGGTCGACCTGTTCGGGATCGTGCAGGACCAGTTCCTGTGCGCCCACGGCAAGGGCCTGAAGACCATCGCGCCGGTCGCCGGGTTCCGCTGGCGCGACCCGGAGGCGGGCGGCGAGAACTCGATGCGCTGGTACCGCGACGCCGTCGGCATGGACGGCAGGTCGCCGGACCCCGCCCAGCGCCGCCGGCTGCTGGAGTACAACGAGGACGACGTCCGTGCCACCCATACCCTGCGCCTGTGGATGACGTCGGACGCGATGGACGACCTGCCGTTCGCCGGCGACTTGTAACACTGCGCCGCCTCCGGCGTCGCGGGCGAGGTCGCCCGGAAGTCGGCCGCTCGCGCCTGATCTTCCGACGATCGAAGGGCGTGATCGCCGGAAGATGAGTCACGAACGACCGACGCGACCTCGCATAGTGGTCCGGTTCGTGGCTACCGGGGTGCCATGCGCAGAGCGCCGTCCATGCGGATGACCTCGCCGTTCAGGTAGTCGTGCTCCACGATCGACACGGCCAGCCGGGCGTACTCCTCCGGCTGCGCCAGCCGCTTCGGGAACGGCACGCCCGCCGCCAGGCCCGCCCGGAACTCGTCCGACACGGTCGCCAGCATCGGCGTGTCCACGATGCCCGGTGCGATCGTCATCACCCGCACGCCCACCGACGACAGGTCGCGCGCGGCGGGCAGCGTCATCCCGACCACGGCGGCCTTCGACGCCGCGTACGCCACCTGCCCGATCTGCCCGTCGAACGCCGCGATCGACGCCGTGTTGATCACGACGCCCCGCTGGCCGTGCTCCAGCGGCTCGGTCCTGCCCATCGCCGCCGCCGCCAGCCGCAGCACGTTGAACGTGCCCACCAGGTTGACGTCGATGACCTTCCGGTACAGGTCGAGCGGGTGCGGGCCGGACTTGCCGACCGTCCGCGTCGACGGGCCGATGCCCGCGCAGTTCACCACGACCCGCAGCGGCGACCCGGAGCCGGCGGCCGTGTCGACGGCGGCCTGGACGTCCTCCTCGGAGGTCACGTCCGCCGCCAGGAAGGTGACGCCCTCCACCTCGGGGGCGTTGTCGGTAGAGAGGTCGAGTGCGAACACGGCCGCACCACGAGCCGCCAGCGCCCGCGCGGTCGCCAGGCCCAGACCCGACGCGCCACCGGTGACGATCGCCGCGGTACCCGAGATCTCCATGCATCCTCCTGTGTTCCGGACACAGGAGGTTAACGGTCGTTCAGGCCCCGGCGCTCGGAGAAGTGGAGCAATGCGACCAACGGCACGGCCGCCAGCAGCGCCAGCCCCACGAAGAGCAGGGAGATCAGGACGAGTTCCATACCCACGACCTTGCCCGTGTCCAGGCGAAACCGCGTCCGCCGCGAGGGGTGTTTCCCCGTACACCCAGGGGACTACCCACCTCACTCTCCGCATACGCCTGCTGTTTGACCCACGGTCAACTCCGGGTGTCACCGTCACGGCATGGTCGTCCGACGGATCGCGGTCGTGGGAACGGGTTACGTGGGCCTGACGACGGGGGCGTGCCTGGCCTCCCTCGGGCACCGGGTCGTGTGCGCCGACGTCGACGCCCTCAAGGTGGCGCGACTGCGCGCGGGGCAGGTCGACATCCTCGAACCGGGCTTGGTCGAGCTGGTCGCGGAGGGCCGGTCGTCCGGCCGGTTGGCGTTCGTCGAAGGCGCGCGGCACGCCGTCCCCGACGCCGAGGTGGTGTTCCTGTGCCTGCCCACGCCCATGGGCGCGGGCGGCGCGGCGGACCTCGGCGCGGTCGAGTCGGTGGCCCGCGAGATCCGCGACGTCCTGCCGTCGGGAGCGGTCGTGGTGTGCAAGTCCACCGTCCCCGTCGGCACGTCGACCGGGGTCGCGGCCCTGCTCGGGCGCGAGGACGTCGACGTCGCCTCCAACCCCGAGTTCCTGCGCGAGGGCAGCGCCGTCCACGACTTCCTGCACCCCGACCGCATCGTGGTCGGCGCGGACTCGCCGCGAGCCGCCGAACGCGTCGGCGCGCTGTTCACCGCGCTCGGCGCACCCACCGTGCTGACGGACGCGGCCAGCGCCGAGATGGTCAAGTACGCGGCCAACTGCTTCCTGGCGATGAAGCTGTCCTACGTCAACGCCATCGCGGAGCTGTGCGAACTGCTCGGCGCGGACGTCACCGCCGTCACCGAGGGCATGGGCCACGACCAGCGCATCGGCCGGTCGTTCCTCAACCCCGGACCGGGCTGGGGCGGGTCGTGCCTGCCCAAGGACACCCACGCCATGGTGCGCATGGCCGAGGCCGTCGACGTGGACTTCTCGCTGGTCAGGGCCACCATCGAGACGAACGTGCGGCAGCAGCGGCGGGTGGTCGACAAGGTGCGCCGGGCCGTCGGGACGCTGGCCGGCGCCCGGATCGGCGTGCTCGGGCTCGCGTTCAAGGCGGGCACGAACGACCTGCGCGACTCGCCCGCGCTGGCGGTCGCGGAGCTGCTCGCGTTCGAGGGGGCGGAGCTGGTCGCCTACGACCCGGAGGTCGACCGGCCGCTCGTGGGGATGACCGTCGTCGACTCGCCCTACGCGGCGGTGCGCGACGCGGACGCGGTCGTGCTGCTGACCGAGTGGCCGGAGTTCCGCGCGCTGGACTGGGCGCTGGTGGCGTCCGCGATGTCCGGTTCGACGGTGCTGGACACGCGCAACCACCTCGATCCCGACGCGCTGGCGCGGGCGGGCCTCGTGCTGCACGGCCTCGGACGTGAGCTGCGGGTCCCCGACCAGGCGAGGTGAGGCCGGTTCGGGTTCAGCCGATCTTCAGGGCACAGTCTCGTTAGCAGGGGTAACAAAATCGGGCGAGTGGACGTACGTTGTCGAAATGTTCACCACCCGTCCCGAACTCGTCGGCACGCACGGAATGGTCGCGTCCACGCACTGGCTCGCCTCCAGCGCGGGCATGGCCGTCCTGGAGGACGGCGGCAACGCCTTCGACGCCGCGGTCACCGTCGGCTTCGTGCTGCAGGTGGTGGAACCCCACCTCAACGGACCCGGCGGCGAGGTGCCCGTGGTGTTCGCCGCCGCCGGCGAGACCGCGCCGCGCGTGCTGTGCGGCCAGGGCGTCGCACCCGCCGGCGCGACGATCGCCCACTACACCGGGCTCGGCCTCGACCTCGTGCCCGGCAGCGGGATGCTGGCCGCCACCGTGCCCGGCGCGTGGGACGGCTGGCTGACGCTGCTGCGCGACTACGGCACCAAGTCGCTGCGCGACGTGCTCGGCTACGCCATCGGCTACGCGCGCGACGGCTTCCCGCTGCTGGAGCGCGTGGCGTCCACCATCTCGACGGTGGCCGACCTGTTCCGCGACCACTGGACGTCGTCCGCGGCGCTGTGGCTGCCCGGCGGCAGGCCGCCCGAGGCCGGGGCGCGGTTCCGCAACCCCAAGCTCGCGGACACGTGGGAGTGGCTGCTGGCCGCCGCCGAGGCCGCCGGGTCGGACCGCGAGGCGCAGATCGAGGCGGCGCGGCGGGCCTGGTCGCAGGGGTTCGTGGCGGCGCAGGTGGACGAGTTCTTCCGGATCGCCCACCGCGACGACTCCGGCGCCGACCACGCCGGCGTGCTGACCGGCGAGGACATGGCCACCTGGGAGGCGTCCTACGAGGACGCCGTGTCGGTGGACTTCGGGCCGTGGAGCGTGGTGAAGCCCGGCGCGTGGACCCAGGGGCCGGTGCTGCTTCAGCAGTTGCTGCTGCTGGAGGGCTTCACCGACCGCTTGTCCTACGTGGACGGCGTGCCGTCGGCGGAGACCGTGCACCTCGCGGTGGAGTGCGCCAAGCTGGCGTTCGCGGACCGGGAGGCCTGGTACGGCGACACCGGCGACGTGCCGCTCGACGTGCTGCTGTCGAGGGACTACGCGCGGGACCGCCGGGGACTCGTCGGTGATCACGCTTCACTCGACCTGCGACCCGGTTCACCCGGTGCGGTGGCGGCACGCCTGGCCGGGCACATCACGCGCGGCCCGAGCGCGGCGAGCCGGGAGAACAGCGGCGCACTCGGTGAGCCCACGGTGTCCGGCGTCGGCACGGTCAAGGGCGACACGGTCCACGTGGACGTGGTCGACCGGTGGGGGAACGTCGTGTCCGCCACGCCGTCCGGCGGCTGGCTCCAGTCGTCACCGACCATCCCGTCGCTGGGCTTCTGCCTCGGCAGCCGGGCGCAGATGTTCTGGCTCGACGAGGGCCTGCCGAACTCCCTGGCACCCGGCAAGCGCCCCCGCATCACCCTGTCCCCGAGCCTGGCCCTGCACGACGGCCTGCCCGCCATGGCCTTCGGCACCCCCGGCGGCGACCAGCAGGACCAGTGGCAGCTCGGGTTCTGGCTCGCGCACACCGTCGGCGGGATGAACCTCCAGGAGGCCATCGACTCACCGATGTGGCACACCAACGCGTTCCCGAGCTCGTTCTACCCGCGCTCGTGGACGCCCGGTGAGCTCGTGGTCGAGTCGCGGGTGGGCGAGGCGGCGCTGGCCGAGCTGCGCGACCGCGGGCACTCCGTCGTGGACGCCGGTCCGTGGACCCTGGGCCGGATGTCGGCCGTGGCGCGGGACTCGCGGGACGGCCTGCTGCGCGCCGCCGCCAACCCGCGCGGGTCGCAGGGCTACGCCGTCGGCCGCTGACCGCTGCCGGCCCGTCCGTCGAGGAGGTTGGAACGGCCCCGGCCCGAGGGGGAGGGGGTCGGGACCGTTCCGGCTCTGGGAGGACGCCCGTCCGTCGCGGTGACCGTGCGTCAGTCGCGCAGGTAGCGGCCGTCGAAGCGCAGCTCCAGGTCCAGCGGCGTTCCGGTGTTGCGGCCGGTCAGGACGACGGGGGCGGTGACGACGGGCCCGGCCGGGTCCGAGGTGTCGACGCGGACCAGGTCACCGATGTTCGCGACCTTGCCCAGCTCGCCCTCGGCGTCGGGCCTGGTGTGCGCGCCGGCGTCGACGGCCTGCGCGGTGCCGCCCAGCCCGAGCATGACGGCCGCGCCGCCGAGGGTGACCGCGGCGCCCGTGATGGTCTTCCTGAGGTTCATGGGCGGGAAAGTGTCGCAACCGGGACGTTCGGATCAAGCTCCCTAATCCGCCCGGGTGGACTACTTCACCCGGTCCGGCGGAATCCCGTCTCCACCCCGCCAGCCCGTCGTGGTTCGACGAGCTCCCACCGGAGCCCGACCGCGCAGACCCGCGCCGGAACCCCGGGTTGGGATTCTCATCCGCTGCTTCCGCCGCCGTAGCGTTGCGCGATCGGATGATCACAGGAGGTGGCATGAGGTGAACAGGAACGAGCCGACCCATCACATGCGCAGGCTCGGCGAGGTGCTGCGCGAACTCCGCCGACGAGCCGGTCTCTCGCAGCAGGAGGCGGCCGACCGCCTGAACTACGACCACCGCAAGATCAGCCGCATCGAGAAGGGCCAGAAGCCCGACTACCACGGCATGCGCGCCATGCTCGACACCTACGGCGTCCCGTTCTCCCAGTGGGAGCCGTACATGGAGATGTACTCGCGAGCGCTGGAAAAGGGTTGGTGGACCAAGTACGACGTCGAGGATCAGGGTTACATCAGCCTGGAGCACGACGCCTCGAAGGTCTGCGACTACCAGGTCACCTACGTGCCCGGCCTGCTCCAGACCCCCGACTACATACGGGCCGTGCTGGCCGGCGCGCGGGTGCAGCGGTCGAAGCGGTGGATCGCCAACCAGGTCGAGGTGCGACTGCTCAGGCAGGAGCGACTGCTGGGTGGGGAACCGCTCGAACTGCGCGCGATCATGCTGGAGAGCGCGTTGGCCCAGGCGTCACGCGCGCAGTTGGTGCACCTCGAAGAGCGGCGGCGGCTGCCCAACGTGACGGTGCAGGTGCTGCCGCACCGGGCGGGGTTCAACGAAGGCCAGTTCGGCGCGTTCACGGTGCTCGACTTCCCGGCGAAGGCGGACCGGTCGGTCCTGTACGTGGAGCACGCGGCCGGATCGCTGCACGTGGAGGACCCGTCGAAGGTGAAGGTCGCTAGGCTCAACTTCACCCACCTCTCGAAGTTGGCGATGTCCCCGGCGGAGTCCGCCGAGTGGCTCGGGAGGTTGTCGGCTGAGCGCTAGGGAACGGGGTGTCGCCATGTGGCGCAAGAGCACTCGCAGCAACGGCGGGGGTAACGGGAACTGCGTCGAGGTCGCCTTGGCGGGTCGTTCGGCGCGCGTGCGGGACTCGAAGAACCCCGGCGGTCCCACCGTGACGTTGCCCGACTGGGCCGGCTTCCTGGACGCGGCCAAGCGGGGACGCTTCGGGGGTTGAGGGTCGGCGTGGCGGTGTAGAACAAACTGTTCTACCGTCGGGCCATGAGTGAGCGGTCGACGGTCGGGGTTCGTGAGTTGAACCAGCGCACGAGCGCCGTCCTCAAGCGCGTCCGGGACGGTGAGCGGATCACGGTCACCGAGCACGGCAAGCCGGTCGCCTACCTCGTGCCCGTCCAGCCGGGCACCGGCCTGCTCGACCGGCTCGTGGCAGCCGGGCAGGCCGTTGCACCGACCCGGACCGGACCGGTCGCCATGCCACCCGACTGGGGAGACGCGGACGTCGACGTGGCGGCCGAGCTCGTCGCCGCTCGCGAGGAGGAGCGCTGGTGATCTACCTGGACTCGTCCGCGCTGGTCAAGCTGGTGCGCCGGGAGCCAGGCTCGGTCGAGCTGCTCGGTTGGCTCAACGCGGACGACCGGGTGGGGGCGCAGCGCGTCTCCTCGGTGCTGGCGGAGGTCGAGTTGTCACGTGCTCTGCGGCGGTCGGCTCCGCGGGCCCTGGTCGGCGTGCCGCTCGTGCTGTCCGACCTGTACTTGATCGAGATGACGAACGTGGTCCGCCGGACCGCCGCCGCTTACGACGCCCCCCTGCTGAGCTCGCTGGACGCCATCCACCTCGCTACCGCCCAGGTGTTGGCCGGAGAGCTCGACGCGTTCGTCACCTACGACAAGCGCCTGCTCGAAGTCGCCGCGGGCGTGGGGATGGCCGTGGCGGCGCCAGGCTCGTGAGACGCCCGGCGTACGACGGGTGACGTAGGGGTCGGGACCGCTTCCGGACGGACGCTGACCTGCGGGTGGCTCCCGTACCGTCGTCCCCATGGCGTGGTTGGCGTGGGTCTGGTTCGCGGCGACGTTCGCGCCGCTGATCTGGCGCAAGCGCTTCCCCGTGGCCGTCATCGCGGTCACCGGCGGGTCCACCTGGCTGTACTACGTCACCGGGCACTGGGGGCCGTTGATCGCCGCACCCGCCATCGCCGTCCTCTCCCTGCGCCGCACCCGGGTCGTCGAGCAGCGGAGCCGCCAGGCGGAAGAGGAGCGGTTGCGGATCGCGCGCGAGGTCCACGACGTCGTCGCGCACAGCCTCGCCATGATCAACGTGCAGGCCGGCGTCGCCGCGCACGTCGCTGATCGCCGCCCCGAGGAGGCGGTCAAGGCGCTCCGGGCGATCAAGGAGGCCAGCGGTCACGCGTTGGACGACCTGCGGGCCACCCTCGGCGTGCTGCGGACCGGGGAGGGCACCACGCCCGCGCCCAGCCTCGACCGGCTCGACGAGCTGCTGCGGCCGGTGCCCGTCGCCAGGGTCGTCGGCACGCCGGGCGTCCTGCCCGCGCCGGTCGACGCCGCCGCGTACCGGGTGGTGCAGGAGGCGTTGACCAACGCGATGCGGTACGCGCCGGACGCGTCGGAGATCGTCGTCTCCTTCGAGCACACCGACCGCGCCCTGGTCCTCACGGTGGCCGACGACGGCACCCGCGGCGGCGAGCAGGCCGCGCAGGGGGCCGGGTCCGGCATCCGGGGCATGCGGGAACGGGTGGAAGCGCTCGGCGGCACGCTGGACGCGGGACCATCGGAGCGGGGCTTCACCGTCAGGGCGGTTCTACCGTGGGAGGTTCGTGGTGATCAGGGTGGTGCTGGCCGACGACCAGGCGTTGGTGCGCGCCGGGTTCCGCTTGCTGCTCGACACGGAGGACGGGTTCGAGGTCGTCGGCGAGGCCGGTGACGGCGCGGAGGCCGTGCGGCAGGCCCGCGAGCACCGGCCGGACGTCGTGGTGATGGACATCCGCATGCCCGGCACGGACGGCCTGGTCGCGACCCGGCAGGTGTGCGCGGAGCTGCCGGAGGTGAAGGTGCTGGTCCTGACCACCTTCAACGTCGACGAGTACGTGTTCGAGGCGTTGCGCGCGGGCGCGTCCGGCTTCCTGCTCAAGGACACCGACCCGGTCGAGCTGCTGCACGCCCTCAGGGTGGTCTCGGAGGGTGAGGCGCTCCTCGCGCCGAGCGTCACCCGGACGTTGATCGAGGAGTTCGCGAACCGGCCGGAGCACCGCCGGCCCGACCCGAAGGCGCTGCGCGAGCTGACCGCCCGGGAGCGGGAGATCCTGGCGCTCGTCGCCGCCGGGATGTCCAACGAGGAGATCGCGGAGCACCTCGTGATCAGCCCCGCGACATCGCGCACCCACGTCAGCCGGGTGATGACCAAACTGGGCGCGCGGGACCGCGCACAACTGGTGGTGCTGGCCTACGAATCAGGTCTGGTGTCACCGCGCCGAGGGTGAATATTCATTGTTGGCGTTGCGCGGAGGCGGCGAAAGTTTGCGTTGATCCACGGTGTGGAAATAACTGAACGTAACCAAAACGACGAAACCCGCCGCATTTTGTGTGCGGCGGGTGACGTTAACGGAAGATGTCAGGCGATAGCGCCGGGCGGCAGGTTCAGCTTGAACGGCAGCGTGGTCACGACCGCGAGGTCCGACGCCGTCTTCTTCATCAGCGTCGGCGCGTTGCGCGTGCCCGGCTCCGGCAGGTCGAGCAGTCGGTCCACGGCCTCCACCAGCGGTCCCTCGTAAATCCACACGGCCTGGGCGGCGCGCTGGCTGTCCCGCACGGCGGGCAGCCTGCCGGCGCGGGCCTCGGTCTCCGACCAGAACAGGATGGAGTCGATGAACCCTCTGCGCTGCTTGAACGCCATGATGCGGTCGAGCTGCCCGTCCTCGTCCCGGAGGTGGAGGAACTGGAACCCGCTCTCGCGCAGCTCGATTACCTTGCTCAGTGCGAGATCCATGACGCACCTACCTCTGTTCTGAGGTCCCCTAGCAGGCACAGGTCGTTCGACCCGAAAATGATCGTACGGCAAGCGGACAAGCCGCCATAGGGACTAGACCGGTGGGGCGGTCTCAATACGGGGTCGCACACCTTCCGATTTCGATGTGGATCGCAGGACGTGAACGGTTCGCACTAAAAACGACAAGGCTCCCAGAGTGACCAGCATCACAGTGGGCCACATACCGTTCCTCCGCTGCATCGGGTGCGCGTTCGTCCTGTCACCCGAAGAGACGTCTGCCACGGGTGGCGGGTTGCACCGGGAACCCATCCGCGATCCCCACCTTCCGGTGAACCACGAACGGGCGTACTGCTCGCCAACTACGCTGTCCGCCGTGAGCTTCGATCCGAGGACCGGGCGCCCCGCGGGGCTGCCGCCCGTGTCGGAGTCGATGCTCCCCAAGGAGCACGCCCTCTACCGACCCAGGCACAGCGGTCGGCAGCGGACGGCCGGTCTGCTGGCCACCGCCTTCTTCATGACCCCGCTCGTGCTGTTCGTCCTCGGTGTCCGGCCGCCCGCGTTCGAGAACCGCGAACCGGCCCGGTTCCCGTCGATCACCGACGGCTGGGGGTTCTTCACCGGGCTGTCCGCGTGGGCCGACGACAACCTGCCGCTGCGGGACGTCGCCGTGCGGGCGTCGGACGGGATCAGCCGGGGCGTGTTCGGCGAACCGCCGCCGTTCGGTCAGCGGCACGACACCCAGCCCGTGCAGGTCCCGGTGCCCAGCCCCGGCGACGAGGACCGGGAGAAGCTGCGCGCGGCCGGCTTCCCCAAGGTCATCGAGGGCGCGAACGGCTGGCTCTACCTCGGCTACGACGTGCTCGGCGCGTGCCTGCCCGAGCGGCCGATGGACGACGTCGTCGGCGCGATGAAGGAGCTCCGCGAGGCCGTCGAGTCGTCCGGTCGGACGTTCGTGCTGGTGGTCGCCCCGGACAAGACGACGATGGTGCCCGAGCACCTGCCGTCGGAGTTCGTCGGCGCGCAGTGCTCGAAGGACGCCCACGAGTCGTTCTGGCGCCGGGCCGTCGACGAGGGGAAGGTCCTCGACATCCGACCGGCCCTCCGGGTCGCCGCGGACCGGCGGGGCGCACCGGTCTACTCCGCCCTCGACACCCACTGGACGCACGAGGGCGGCCTGGCGATGACCCGCGCGCTCGCGGAGGAGGTGCAGAAGGGCGTCACCGCGTCGTGGAAGGCCACCCCGGCCGCAGTCGTGCAGCGCGACGCCGACCTGCCGCCCCTGCTCGGCAAGACCGGACAGTTCCCGTTGCAGACCTACGACCTCGCGCCCGACGGCAGGACCGTGCAGAGCCGGACCGTCGACAAGGCGTTCCGGGAGCCGCTGCGGCTCACCGGCGCCACCGGCAAGGGCGTGGTCGGGGCCAAGGTCGGGATGGTCGCGGACTCGTACACGCTGTTCGCCACCCAATACCTCAGCGGCGGGTTCGCGGACCTGACCGTCGTGCACAGCGACACGGCGGGCACCAAGCCCGGCGACGTGGCGGACGTGCTGGTGGACAGCGACGTGGTGGTGGTCGAGGCCGCCGAGCGCAGCCTCGTGTCCGGCATCAACCCGATGCTGTCGCGGCCGACGCTCGACGTGATCAAGTCCGAGCTGGCCGAGCACCCCCGCCGCTAGCGACGCCTGCCGAGCAACCGCCGCGCCACCGCGCCCGCCACCCGGACCGGTGCGCTGACCTTCCACGACGTCGAGCGGCGCAGCTCGTCCAGCGCGTGGTGGGCGTTGGACGACACCTGCTCGGTGTGCGCGAGCAGGTGCCGCACCGAGGCGACCTCGGCCTCCAGGGCGTTGATCCGGTGCTGCGCCAGCTCGGTCTGCTCCAGCAGGCGGTCGAGGCCGCGGACGCTGCCGGGCGGCAGCAGCAGCGGGCGCTCGTCCAGCGCCACGTGCACCACCGACCGCATCACCAGCCACTCGTCGGACGTGACCGCGTGCGCCGACGCCCGGTCGGACCACTTGTTGTAGATGCTGGTCATCTGCCGGGTGTCGTGCACGTCGCAGAACGACGCGGCGCGCACCAGGAACTCCCAGTCCTCGCACACCGTCAGCGCTTCGTCGAACTCGAAGCCCAGCTCCACCAGCGCCCGCGGGAACGAGAAGCAGTGGAACGGCGTCTCGTTCTGCCGCAGGTGCCGCGGCAGGTCGAACACCGTCGCGTACTGCGCGGTGAGCGGCCCGGTCGCGCTGTGGTCGGCCACCGAACCCTCGTCGTGCCAGGTGCGGTGCTGCTCGGCGGCCCACCACCGGATCACCCTGCCGGGCGCGGTCCGGGCGCCCTCCCTGATGTTCTCCACCCAGTTCGCCGTGACGAAGTCGTCGTCGTCGAGGAAGACGACGTACTCGCCGCGCGCCGCCCGCAGGCCGACGTTGGCCGGACGGCTGCGCGTGCCGCCGTCGCACGGCAGCACCTGCACCCGGTGCGCCAGGTTGCCCTCGAACAGGTCGACCAGCTCGCGCACCTCGCGCGCCTTGGTCGAGTCGTGCACGACCAGCAGCACCTCGAAGTCGAGGTCGGTCTGCGCGCCCAGGCAGCACAGCACGTCCAGCAGCGACTCGGGCCGCCTGCCCTGGGTGCGCAGCACCACGCTGAGGAACGGCGACCCGGCCACGACCTCGGCCGGGCGGCGGGACGCGCCGCGGTGGTACCGGCGGATGAACTGGTTGACCTCGCCGTGCTCGTCCACCGAGTCGCGGACCTGGCGCACGAACATGCCGAGCGTCGTCTTCGGCTCGAACAGCGGGTGCCCCGGCCGGTTCTGGTCCGACCGCTCCAGGCGGAAGTCCTCGCGCGCGGCCTCGTACCAGCCGGTCGAGACCATCATGTCGGTCAGCGTGCGCTCGGTGAAGAACCGCAGGTGGGTGCGGTCGAGCAGGCCCGAGTCGGTGGTGTCCCACCGGCCGGACAGCAACTGGCGGGCCAGGTCGACGTGCGCCACGTTGGGGATGCTCACGACCAGCTCCGCCGCGGGGTGCGGGGTGGTCAGGGCGGCGAGCTGCGCCAGCACCTCCCGCGGGTCCGGCACGTGCTCCAGCACGTCCAGGCACAGGATGGCGGCCAGCTCGCGCCCGTCGAGGATCTTGCCGAGCACCTCGTCCAGGCCGGGCTGCACCAGGTCGACGCGGTGGCCCTCGAAGCCGCGGCCGACGAGCTTGCGCACCGACTCCTCGTCGATGTCGACGCCCACGTAGGTGGCGCCGCGCGAGCGCAGGGGTTCGGCCACCGACGCCGCGCCGCAGCCGATGTCGAGCACCACGCGGCCGTTGGGGTCGGTGTCGGCCAGCAGCCGGACGGCCGCGCCGTAGGGGCCGGCCTCGTTGAAGTGGAACTCGTAGTTGCTCACGTGGCGTTCCTCAGAATCGGCGTCGGCCGTACTCGCCGTCGATGAACTCCGCCACCCCGTCGGCGCGCACCGGGACGGGCAGGCGGTCGGCCGCGCGCCTGCGTTCGAACTCGTCCAGCGCACGCCGTTGCTCGTCGCTGCCGTGCACCCGCAGCACGTCGACCGTCTCGGTGACGATGTCCGGCCTGCCGTACTTGGTGGCCAGCATCAGCCTGCCCAGGATGCCCTCGTAGGGCTCGATCGCGGTGGTCCGCACGTGCGCCTCGGCGTCCAGGCGCTTGTCGTGGAACAGCACGGCCCGCGGCTGGTGCACCACGCGGTCGCCGCGCGCCCGGAGTCGCCAGCTCAGGTCCACGTCGTTGACGTAGGAGGGGAACCACTCGGCGTCGAAACCGCCGACCGCGTGGAACGCCGGCGTGCGGACCAGCAGGCACGCCCCGCTGGCCCAGCTCTGCTCGCCGGTGCGCGGGTCGAAGTGCTTCGGGTGCTCGCACGGGACCTGCCGGGCGTCCGCCGCCGCGACCCGGGGGTCGCGCAGCGAGCCCAGCAGGTGCACCAGCAGCGTCGGCGCCACGTAGCTGTCCGGGTTGAGGAACAGCACGGCATCCTCGGTCGCGCCCTCGGCCAGCGCGTTGCTGCCCGCGCTGTGGCCGAGGTTCGCGCCGAACCACCGGTAGGTCAACGACACGCCCCCGGCGACGCTCGACCGCAGGTGCTCCCCCTCGGCGTCGCTGACCAGCGGCGCGTCCGAGCAGTCCCCGACCGCGATCGCCACCGACCGCAGCCCCGCCCGGTCGATCGCCAGCTCCGCGGCGCGGTTCACCGCGCGCACGCAGCGCCAGATCTCCCCGAGCGGGTTGCCGTACAGCACGATCGCGACGCGGAGCGTCGAGGGCACCGTCACTTCTTCGGCGCCTGGTGGTCGAGCTGCTCGGCGAGCACCGCGTCGAAGCGGTCCTTCGCGTCGGTCTCGTTGGCCGCGAAGACCTCGACCCGGATGACCTCGGTGGCCGTGGCGTAGTGCGAGCGGAACACGGTGATGGTCTTGCTGCCGCTGGTCTGCGTCGACTTGTACACCGGGACGTCGCTGTCGACCGTCGTGTCCTCGGCGAAGCCGAAGCGCTTCTGGTCGGTCTCCAGCGCGGTGAGCAGGGCGGCCGGGTCGGCGGACTTGAAGCCCCACAGGCTCGTGGTGACCTCGTTGTCGACCACGACCACCGAGCGCGCCTCGGTCGTGCCGGCCTGCTTGAGCACGACCAGGTCGGGCGTCGGCAGCGGCTTGGTGGTCGCCAGCTGCTCGGCGGTGTAGGTCTTCGGGCCCGAGGTGCGGCCCTCGGGGACGATCAGCGTGCCGAACGGGTCGGGCTTCTTCTTGGTGGTGGTCGTGGTGGTGGCCGGAGCCGTCGGCGTGTCGGACGAGGCCGTGCCGCCGTTGTTCGGCTTGAACACGAAGAAGTACAGGCCGGCCGCGACGAGCAGCACGACCACGACCGCGACGATGGCGATGACCTTGCCCTTGCCGGACTTGCCCGACTCGTCGAAGACCTCGGGGCCCTGGGCGTTGAACCCGCCGCTCCACTGGTTCCCGCCGAACTCCGAGTCGCCGCCCCACGGCGGGGAGTAGCTCTCCGGGCCCTGCGACCAGCCACCCTGCTGCGGCCCCTGCGGCTGGCCGGGCCACGGCTGGCCCTGCTGCGGCGGCGACACGGCCTGGGTGCGGTCGGCGTTCGGCACGACCTGGGTGCGGTCGGCGGAGGGACCGGGGTTGGGCACGACCTGGGTGCGGTCCGCCTCACCGGGCGGGGTCGCGGGCCGGATGAACTGGGTGGCCTCGGAGGTCGGCTGCTGCGGCGTCGACGGTGGCTGGGCGCTCCACTTGAACGGCTCCGGGAACGGCCCCGAGCTCGGACCCGTCTGCGGGGCCTGGGGGGCGCTGCTGGTCTGCGCCTTGGACAGCAGCTCGTCGCGTTGACGACGGTAGTCCTCCGCGGAGATCCTACCCGCGGCAAGCGCCTCGTCGAGCTGTCGGAGCTGGTCCTGCCAGGTCACCGCAGTCCTCCCTCTAGATCATTTCCGCCCCTGCGCACGGAAGAAACCCGGCGACCCTCGCGGTTCGCCTATCCTACGTTCCGCCGACCGCCGGTCGGCCGGAGGAGGTAGCGGTGTCCATCTGGGGGCGTTGGCGTTCCGGGCCGATTGCGCCGAACGGACGCAAGAAGGCCGCTGACGGATTCGGCACCGTCCGCCTGGTCGCCGCCTTCTTCGTCATCATCGATCACGCCGCGCCGCTGACCAAGTCCGGCGGGAGCATTCTCCCGACTCGATTCGGTGTCGATTTGGGCGCGGTAACGGTATCCGCGTTCATGGCGATGAGCGGGTTCCTGGTGATCCGCAGCTGGGAACGCGATCCGCACCTCTGGCGGTTCGCGGTCAAGCGCGCGTTGCGGATCATGCCGGGTCTGCTGGTCGTGCTGTGCCTGAGCGCGTTCGTCCTCGGGCCGGTGCTCACCACGTTGTCGACGGGTGCGTATTTCGACCACCCGCTGACGTGGAGCTACATCACCGACAACATCCGCGTGTTCCCGCAGCAGTACGTGCTGCCGGGCGTGTTCAACGACAACCCGTACCCCAACGCGGTCAACGGTTCGCTGTGGAGCCTGCCGGTCGAGGTGCTCGGCTACGCGCTCATCGCGGTGTTCGGGCTGGTCGGAGCGGTCAAGCGGCGGTGGATGGTGCTGGTCGCCGCGTTCGCGCTGACGGTGGTGTTCCAGCGGTTGCTGACCAAGCAGCTCGTGCTGCCCAAGGTGCTGCTGATGGTGCCGACCGTGCCCCTGGTGCAGTACCTCGCGGTGTACTGCGTCGGCATGTTGGCCTACCTGTACCGCGACAAGATCCGTTACAGCTGGTTCGGCGTCGTCGTGTGCGTCGCGGTCGAGTACGTGATGCACGCCTCGGCCATGACCGAAGTGACCCGACTCGTCACCGTGCCCTACGTCGTGCTGGCGATCGGCACGTTGTTGCCGCAGAAGCTGTGGCTGCCGTCCGCGGTGACCATGTCGAGCTACGGCGTGTACCTGTACGGCTTCCCGACCGAGCAATTCGTCGTGCACCTCGGTGTCGAGTCGAAATGGCTCGTCGCGCTGTTCTCGGTGCCGATCGCGTTCGCGCTCGGGATGATGTCGTGGCACTTCGTCGAATCGCCCGGGATGAAGCTGCGGAAGGTGCTGCTGCGCCGTCGTCCGGCCAAGCCGCCGGAGCCGCCGGCCGCGGTCGACGAGCCGGTGGCCGCGGGGGCGCACCAGCCGTCCTAGCTCTCCGGGAACGCCTCGCGGAGCTTCGCCAGCACCTCTCCCAGCTCGGTCGTCGGCGCCTCGACGCCCGACCGGCCGGCGCCCACGCGGACCACCGCGTCGCCCGAGCGGTAGACGGCGCGGAGCACGGAGCTCTGCGGCGACTTCTTCACCAGGTAGTGCTCCGGCGTCTCGGTGTAGCCGGTCGCGACCAGGTGCGCGACGAGGTCGTCGGCCACCCGCGCGGCCACCTCGGACGACTTGGTGCGGGCGACCACCACGGCGTAGGACGCGCGGGGCGCGGTGGAGCTGGCGAACAGCACCTCGGTCACCCCGTTGCCCTTCAGGACCTGCGCCTCGTCCTTGGCGAGCAGCTTCAGCTGCACGGCCTCGTCGACGGAGAGGACCGGGCCGTGCTCACCCTTGGCGCCGGGCAGCTCGGGGATCGTCGGTTCGGCCCGGGTGGTGGTGGTCGTCGCCGGGGGCGCGGCCGCGGCGTTCTCGGTGTTGCCCGTCCCCGCGGTGAACCACCAGGCGCCCGCCGCCACGACCGCCACGGCGACCACCGCGACCACGGCCGCCGACCGCTTGCCGCGCGGCTTGCCGGCGGTGGCGAACACCGCGGCCCCGTCCAGCGAGGCCGGGCGCTGCCGCGGCTCCCACTGCGGCGGGCGCGGTGGCGCGACGCGGATCACCTGGGTCGAGTCGGGGTCCGGCGGGGCGTTCCGGCCCGACGCCGCTTCGGCCAGCAACTGGTCCCGTCGCTTGGTGTACTCGGACAGCGGGATCCGACCCGACGCCAACTGCGCGTCCAGGTCCCTCAGCATGTCCTGCCACTCCATCGCGTCCTCGCCCTCACTCGACCGGGTGACGGCAATCCTGGTGCATCAGGGGGTGGTTCCACCCCTCCGCCCCCCGAAGCGCCGGGCCATGCGCGGCGGCGTGCCGTGCGGGCGCTTGCGCGCTGGTCCGGCCGGGCTAATCCGGTGGACCGGGCACCTACGATGTGAGAGCGCTCCCCACACGGCGCGGTGTGGACGTCCCGTGACCCCTGCTCCAGGAGCCCCCGCACCATGCCCCACGGTCCGCTCGACCACCGCTACCGCGGCGAGCACCCCGTCCGCACGCTCCTCTACCTCTTCCGCGAGGACCGCGCGAAGCTCGGCCTCGGCGCCGGCGCGTTCTTCGTCAAGCACAGCCCCACCTGGCTGACGCCGGTCATCACCGCCCACGTCGTCGACGTCGTCGTGGAGCGCAAGCCGATCATCGGCATGTGGCTCGGCGCGGGCCTGCTGCTGGTCATGCTGGTGCTCAACTACCCGTTCGCCGTCCTCTACACGCGCTGGTGGTACGGCAGCGCGCGCCGGATGGGCCTGCGGACGCGGTCCGCCCTCAGCCGGCGCATGCAGCAGCTCTCCATCGGCTACCACTCGCGGGTCAGCGCGGGCGTGCTGCAGACCAAGGTCATCCGGGACGTCGAGACCATCGAGACGTCCGCCCAGCAGATCGGTGACCAGGGCCTGTCGGCGCTGGCGACGTTGAGCGGCGCGCTGGTCGTCATCGGGTTGAGCGCGCCCGCGTTCCTGCCGGTCTTCGTGCTCGTCGTGCCGGCCGCGGCGGTCCTGGTGATGTGGCTGCGCGGTCGCCTGCGCGCGTACAACGAGTCGTTCCGCCAGGAGGTCGAGCAGCTGTCGTCCCGCGTCGGTGAGATGACCACGCTCATCCCGATCACCCGCGCGCACGGCCTGGAGAGCACCGCCCTCGACCGCATGGACGGCACGCTGCGCCAGGTCTTCGCCGCCGGCATGAAGCTCGACGGCCTCAACGTCCGGTTCGGCGCGCTGGCGTGGATCCTGCTCAACGCCCTGGGCGTCGGCTGCCTCGCGGGTTCCGCGCTGGCCGCCTACCACGGCTGGCTGTCCGTCACGCCCGGCGACGTGGTCATGCTCAGCGCCTACTTCGCGTCCCTGACCGGCGCGGTCACCACGTTGATGAGCCTGACCCCGCTGATCAGCCGCGGCCTGGAGTCGGTGCGCTCGCTGGGCGAGGTGCTGGAGGCGCCGGACCTGGAGCACAACGCGGGCAAGGCGCAGGTCGACGCGGTGCACGGCGGCGTGCGGTTCGAGGGCGTCGGGTTCCGCTACCCGGAGGCGGAGCGGGACTCCATCAGTGACTTCAACCTGGACGTGCGGCCGGGCGAGACGATCGCGCTGGTCGGCTCGTCCGGCGCGGGCAAGTCGACGGCGCTGAACCTGGTCATCGGGTTCCTCCGGCCGACCGGGGGCCGCATCCTGCTCGACGGTGTCGACATGGAGACGTTGGACCTGCGCAGCTACCGGCGGTTCGTGTCGGTGGTGCCGCAGGAGTCGATCCTGTTCGAGGGGACGATCCGGGACAACGTCACCTACGGGCTGGACGACCCGGGGGAGGACGTGGTCCGGCAGGCCCTGGCCGACGCCAACGCGCTGGAGTTCATCGACCGGCTGCCGACCGGCCTGGACACCGTGGTCGGTGAGCGCGGCGCGCGGCTGTCCGGCGGCCAGAAGCAGCGGTTGGCCATCGCCAGGGCGTTGATCCGCGACCCGCGCGTGCTCGTGCTGGACGAGGCGACGTCCGCGCTGGACACCAGGTCCGAGGCGCTGGTGCAGCAGGCGCTGGCCCGCCTGGTGCACGGCCGCACGGTGTTCGTGGTGGCGCACCGGCTGTCCACGATCCGCAACGCCGACCGCATCGTGGTGATGGAGGACGGCCGGATCTCCGAGATCGGTTCGCACGACGAGCTGCTGCGGTCCGGCGGCCTGTACGCGAGGGCGCAGACCGCGTAGCCGCCGGACCGGCGGCAGCCCGGCTTCAGCTCCTCTTGGTGAGCAGGGTGGGGCCGACGATGCGCCGGGCGATCCGGCGCAACCGGCTGCGCGGCGCGGCGGGCGGCGTCGGCTTGGCCGCAGTGGGTGCGGCAGTGGCCGCGGCTGCGGGTGCGGGTGCTGCGGGTGCCGTCGCGGTGACTGCGGGTTCGAGGGCCGGGGCTTCGGCCTGCCCGCCCGCCGGTGCCGGTGCCGGCGGGGTGGCGACCAGGGGAGCGGCGACCGGGACCGGCACGGCACCGCCGTTGGCCGGACCGTCGACCAGGCCGTTGACCTTGCCGTTGGTCAGGCCGTTCAGCGAGCCGTTCACGGTCCCGGCGAGCGAGCCGTTCGCGGTGCCGTCGACCTTGCCGTTGGCCGCTCCGCCGGCCGTGCCGTTGGTCGTGCCGCTGATCGGCGGGACCACCGGCTCGAACTTCGTGGTGGCCGCCGCGACGGGCCGCAGGTCGGTCGCGGTCATCGGCTCGGCGGTGGGCCAAGCGGGTTCCCGCAGGGCGGCGACGGGCTGGATGCGGATCGTGGGGGTGTCGTTGCTTCGCTGGGGCTGGGTGTGCACCTGGCTGGACGTCACGCCTCGATCTTGCCAAAGCACGCACGGTGATGCGGTGGCGGGCGATCAGCAGAAGATGATCCCGCACCGCCTGCGGGTCGTCGTCGTGGTCGTCGTGGTGGTGGGCCGCCTGGTCGTGGTCATCGTCGTGGTCGGCCGTCGCGTGGTGGTCGTGGTGGTGGTCGTCGTCGTGCCGGCGCTGGTGCCGGACGTCGTCGTGGTGGTCGTGCCGGACGTCGACGACACCGACGTCGTGGTGGCGGCGCGGGACGAACCGGTGACCGACGTCGTCGTGCCGGTCCCGGTGATCGTCCGGCCCGGCTGCTCGCTGCCCTTGACGACCACGATCTCCCCGGCATCGCTGGGCGACAGGCCCCGCGGCGACTTCACGACGCCCCCTTGCACCGCCAGCAGGGCGGCCACCGCCGCACCGATCAGGGCGCCGATGCCGAGCCGGCCGGAACCACCCAACGCCGTGAGCATCCCCAACGACTACCGGCCTCACACCTTCGGGTCAAATCGTTCGGGACATCTGGTACCGGCCTGACACTTCGGGTATCTGGCCGGTACCAGAGGTCACGCGATCACCCGATCAGGACTGGAGGTTCGCGGTCAGCGTGATCTCCGTGCCCGCCAGCGCCTTGCTGACCGGGCAGTTCTGCTTGGCGTTCTCGGCGGCGGCCGCGAAGCCCTCGGCGTCCAGGCCGGGCACGACCGCGGTGACGGTCAGGTGGATGCCGGTGATGCCGGTGCCGGGCTGGAACGTCACCTCGGCCGAGGTGTCGACCTGCTGCGGCGGGGTGCCCGCCTGCGCGAGGCCGTGCGACAGCGCCATCGAGTAGCAGGACGAGTGGGCGGCCGCGATCAGCTCTTCGGGGCTGGTCTTGCCATTCGCCGCTTCGGCACGGGACGGCCAGCTCACGTCGTACGTGCCGATGCCCGACGACTCCAGGGCGACGCTGCCCTTGCCCTCCAGCAGGTTGCCTTCCCAGTGCGTGGTCGCCTTGCGGGTGGTGGCCATGTTCGCAACTCCGTCTTCGACGAGGAAAACCTTCGACCACAAACCTAATGGTCATCGTCGGCACGTGCCGCGACCGCGGTCACGCGCACCCGTCCGGGAATGCGGAAAAGGCCCCGGTGCGGACACCGGGGCCTTTCGCAGAGCGGATGACGAGACTCGAACTCGCGACCCTCACCTTGGCAAGGTGATGCGCTACCAACTGCGCTACATCCGCCTGTTGGTGACCACTATAGACCACTGTCCGAGGGGGTTTCCACGGGGGGTCCCGCTTGCGCCAGCAGCTGGTCGACCTCGGTCAACCGCTCCTTCGACCAGCGCCACTCCCACAGGGGGCGGACCCGGTCGACGACCTCGGTCGGCAGCCACGGGGCCACCTCGTCGCGCAGCTCCCACTCGTCGAACACGTGCTCGTAGAAGCTGACCACCGAGGCGTCGGACAGGAACCGCTCGGGCTGCCGGAAGCACCAGTGCGCGAACCCGTAAACGCGGCCGAGCACCTCGCGGTCGCCGTCGCGGTGCGCCTCCAGCGCGAGTTGCCACAACTCGGACAGGAACACGTGACAGGACCACGACTCGCGCTCGACGACGGCGCTCAGCTCGGGGAGGAGGGCGGAAGCCCTTGTGCGCCAATCGACCACGCGGCAGGAGACTACTCGTCGTCGGCACGCCCGCAGCGCGGTCCGCCACCAGCTGACGCCCACCCGTGACCGGTCCGTCACCCACCGCTAGCGCCGGCGCTGCGGTGGGCAGGCGTTCCGGTTGGTCCGGACGGCCCACTCCGTCCGTCGGTGTTCGGTATCGGCTCGCTATCGGTTCGGGCCGGGACCAGCGGAGGTGTGGCATCTTGGCCCTGGACCACAGGCGGGGCGGGAGGTGCCGGGCGGGATGGCCGGAGATGCCGATTTCGACCGGGAACTGCTCGCCAGGGTCAGGGCGGGCGACGACGGCGCGTTCGGCGAGCTGTTCACCCGTCACGCCGACGCCGTTCGTCGGTTCGCCCTCCGGCACGTGCGTGAACACGCCGAGGCCGACGACCTGACCGCGGAGGCGTTCTTCCGGGTCCTCCAGGCGATCCGCCGGGGCAACGGCCCGACCGACCACGTCCGCACCTACCTGCTGACCGTCGCGCGCCGCGTGGCGTGGGAGTGGAGCGGGCGGCGGCGGGACGTGCCGGTGGCGGACGAGGAGCTCAGCCTGCGGGTCGAGCCGTTCCCGGACGTCACCGCGAACCGGCCGGAGCACGCGCTGATCTCGCGCGCGTTCACCAGCCTGCCCGAGCGGTGGCGCACGGTGCTGTGGCAGGTCGAGGTGGAGGGCGAGCGGCCCGCCGCGGTCGCGCCCAGCTTCGGCCTGAGCCCGAACGCGATGGCCGCGCTGGCCCGCCGTGCCCGCGAAGGGCTGCGGGCGGCCTACCTGCAAGCACACCTGGCCGAGGACACCGGGCCGCGCGCGTGCAGCTCGGTGGTGGCCAAGCTCGGCGTCTACACCGCGGGCGGCGCGCAGGGCACCGAGCACAAGCGCATCCGCAAGCACCTGCGGACCTGCTCCTCCTGCAACGCGCTGCACGCCGAGCTGGTCGAGGTGTGCTCGACGTTGCGGGCGCACGCGGCGAGCGTCGCCGTGCCGGTGGCCGCGACCGCGCTGGTGGCGCAGACCGCGGTGGGGCCGGTCGTGCTGGGCAAGGCCGCGTGGTTGAGCGGCCGGGTGAAGCTCCTGCTGGCGGCCACCGCCTCGGCCGCGGCCGTGGGCCTGTTCGGGGTGATCGCCGGGACGTTCACCGGCGCACCCGGTCCGGCGCTGCTCCAGTCCGGCCCGGACGGCGCTCCCGGCGACGACGTGCTCGCGCTGTGCTCGACCACCACGACCGTGACGGTGACGGGCGCGGCGACCAGCGAGACGTCGCCGCCGGTCGAGACGCGACAGGTCGGGCACACCGTGCGGGTGGACCGGCCGGTGCCGCCCGCGGCGACCACCACGACGCCCGCCGCGCCGCCGGTGCGGTCCACCGGCGCCACGTCACCGGCCGAGCCGCGCACCATCGGGAGCGGCACGACGTCGGCGCCGGTCACCACGTCGGACCCGGACTCGGCGCTGCTGGTCACGACGACCACCACGACCACCGCGCCGACCACGTCCCCGCCGACCACCTCGGATCCGGACAGGTGGGCCGAGACGTCCACCGAGCGGCCCGCGCCCGCGGTCACGCCGACGACCGTGACGCTGCGCCCGACCCCGAACCGCCTCGCCGCACCGTGATCGTGGGTTTTCACCCACGAGGTGCAAGACTTTGCCGGTAGCGTGGGGAACGCTGAGTGATCGCTCGACGTCTTGAGGAGACGGTGATGACGCGGCTGGTGCGCGGTGCCGACGGACGGATGTGGACGGTGCGCAGCCAGATCGAGTGGCGCAACCCGGCGCGCGACGCCGACTTCGAGCACGACGTGAACGGTGGTCAGGGTCCGGGCGTGCTGATGCTCGCGATCGTCATCGCCATGGGCGTGGTGCTGGTGGCCTGGACGCCGGCGGAGGTCGTCGTGCCGGCGTGGTTGATCGTGGCCCTGGTCCTGGTGTTCCTGTTCTTCCCGGTGCGCTGGGCGGTGCGGCGGCCGTGGCTGGTGGCGGCGGAGTCGAAGAAGACCGAGGAGCTGCCGCCGGAGCGGTGGGTCGGCTCGGTGCGCGGCTTCCTGACCGTGCGCAACGAGGTCGCCAACGTGGCCCGCAAGATCGAGATGTACTCGCTGCCCGACCTGGACGGCCCGCTGCAGCCGGTCGACTGAGCCCCGAGCGGTCGACTGATCGGCCTGCGCGGGTGACACTGGTCCGGTGCCGGAACTGCCCGAGGTCGAGGCGCTCGCCCACCACTTGCGCGAACACGCCGTAGGACGGCGCGTGCACCGGGTGGACGTCGCGTCGTTGCAGGTGTTGAAGACGTTCACGCCGTCGTGGACCGAGCTCCAGGGTCGCGAGGTGACGGGCGCGGGCCGGTTCGGCAAGCACCTGGACCTCGACTGCGACGGCCTGCACCTGGTGGTGCACCTGGCGCGGGCCGGGTGGCTGCGCTGGTCGGAGAACCTGTCGGCGGCGCCGCCGAGGCCCGGCAAGGGGCCGTTGGCGCTGCGCGTGCACCTGGGTCCGCCGGGGGAGGGCCCGGGGTTCGACCTGACTGAGGCGGGCACCAAGAAGGGCCTGGCCGCGTGGGTCGTGCAGGACCCGGCGGACGTGCCGGGCATCGCGCGGCTCGGTCCGGATGCGCTGTCGGTGACCCGGACCCAGCTGGAGGACCTGTTCGCCGGCCGCACCGAGCGGCTGAAGACCGCGTTGACCGACCAGTCGCTGATCGCGGGCGTCGGCAACGCCTACTCCGACGAGATCATGCACACCGCCCGGCTGTCGCCGTACGCGACGGCGGGCAAGCTGCCCGCGGAGGCGTTGGACCGGCTGCACGAGGCGCTGGTCGGCGTGTTGACCGACGCCGTGACGCGGTCCGTCGGCCAGTCCGCGGCCACCCTGAAGGGTGAGAAGCGGTCGGGGCTGAGGGTGCACGCGCGGACCGGCCTGCCGTGCCCGGTGTGCGGTGACGTGGTGCGCGAGGTCTCCTTCGCGGACAAGGCCTTCCAGTACTGCCCGACGTGCCAGACGGGCGGCAAGCCGCTGGCCGACCGGCGGATGTCCCGGCTGCTCAAGTAGGTCACACGGACGAGTGGCTTGGTCCGTTCGTCGGCTGAGCCCGGCCGTCCGGGGCACTCCTCCAGGTGTCCGACCGACTACCTGGAGGAGCTATGAACCAGCGCCTTGCCGCCGCGCTGATCGGTACGACCATGGGACTGGCCACGTTCGCCGGTTCGACCCTCGCCGTCTCGGCCGCCGCACCGGAGCCCGCGCCACCCGAGCTGACCCAGGACCAGGTCTCGAAGGTGATCTGCCGCGTGCTGGAGGAGCTGGACCTCCTCGACCACCCCGATCTGGCTGACCTCGTGAAGAAGCTGGAGTGCAAGAAGTCGGACACGCCCACCACGACGACGACTGCACAGCCGCCCGGGGAACGCGGTCGGCGCTGACGCGGGGTGAGCGCCGCGTCCGGTGGGTGTGACCCGAGTGATCGGGTCGCACCCACTCTCCGTGATCGTCAAGGTGGTTGATCACCCGATTGGGTAAGCGTTCTGCCACGGTTGCCCCCAATTCATCGGATGTGCACGTCTCGGACCGTCGATCCCCTTGCCTATACCGCCCCCACGGCACAGCATGGACGCCGTGCGGGACCTCCTGACCGAGCGCGCTGCGCTCGGACTCATCGCGACCTTGGCCGTTCTGGGCCTCTTCGTGATGCTGTGCCGTGCCCGCCGCGTCAGCACCTCGGTCGAGGACGCGGTGATGGACATGCTGCACCGCATGTCGAAGGCGTCCGCCGACCTGCGCGAGGGCCTGACCGAGGACGCGGCGAACAAGGCGACGCCGCACCTGCGGGAGATGCTCAGGTGCGTCGCGGTCGGCATCACCGACCACGAGAGCACGCTGCTGTCCTGGGACGGCGGGGCCAACGACCACTACGAGTTCCTGCGCACCTACATCGAGCGGGCCATCGGTGAGGGCCACAAGGAGCACGTCGAGCACCGCAAGCTGGACTGCGAGCTGCCCGGCCCGTGCTCGCTGCACAGCGCCGTGATCGTGCCGCTGGTGGTCGAGGGCGAGGTCGCCGGCACGTTGATCGTGGTCAGCGGGGTGGGCAACAAGCGGCAGATCCGGATGGCCGAGGAGACGGCGCGGTTCGTCTCCACGCAGCTGGAGCTGGAGGTGCTGCAGAAGTCCCGGCAGGCGCTGGCGCAGGCCGAGGTCCGGGCGCTGCGGGCGCAGATCTCGCCGCACTTCGTCTACAACGCGCTGAACACGATCTCGTCGTTGATCCGCACCGACCCGGCGCACGCCCGCGAGCTGCTCCAGGAGTTCGCGGAGTTCACCCGCTACTCGTTCCGCACCGACGGCTTCTTCACCACGCTGTCCGACGAGCTGACCAACATCCACCGCTACCTGACCATCGAGCAGGCCCGGTACGGCGCGCGGCTGAACGTGCGGCTGAAGATCGCGCCCGAGGTGCTCCAGGTTGTGCTGCCGTTCCTGGTGCTGCAACCGCTGGTGGAGAACGCGGTGCGGCACGGCCTGGCGAAGAAGCCGGGCGGCGGGCTGCTGACGATCATCGCCGAGGACAACGGCGCGGAGGCGTTGATCTCGGTCGAGGACGACGGCGTCGGCATGGACCCGGACCGCCTCTTCGAGGACCTCAAGGACGCGCACCAGACCGGCGCGCACGTGGGCCTGGGCAACATCAACCACCGGATGCGGGCGGTGTTCGGTGACGACTACGCGCTGGTCGTGGAGACCGCGCCGGACGCCGGCATGAAGATCATCCTGAAGATCCCGAAGTACCGGCCGGGCGTGCAGACGAACCTGCCGCTGGTGCCGCCCCGCCTGGAGGACACGACCGAGCAGCCCGCCGTCCGGGCCTGATCACCGCGCCCGCCCGGTCACCCGGCGGCGATGGCCAGCACGGTCACGACCATGACCGCGCACACGCTCCACGAGATCCACATCCAGTAGACGTGCATGGCGGTGGGACCGTCCGCGTTCTTGCGGCCCCGGTCGTCCCACCACTCGACGTAGCGTTCGAGCCACCGGATCGGGTTGAACGTCACCGGCCGATGTTAGCTGTGCCACTCCCGCCTCGGCGCGCACACGTAAGGTCGAAGCCATGAGCGTCACGGACAAGATCGCCGCCCGGTTGCCCAGGATCGTCGGTGAGCGGACCGAGCGCGGACCCGTGGTGGCCGCCGTCCGCCTGCACGGCGTCATCACGCCGACGCCGTCCCCGATGGCCCGCAACACCATCAACCTGCAGAACGTCGAGAGCGCGCTGACCCGCGCGTTCGACCACGACCGGCTGGTCGCGGTCGCCCTGCTGATCAACTCACCCGGTGGTGCGCCGACGCAGTCCGCGCTGGTCGCGGAGCGCATCCGCGAGCTGGCCGCCAAGAAGAAGGTGCCCGTCCTGGCGTTCTGCGAGGACCTGGCGGCGTCCGGCGGCTACTGGTTGGCCTGCGCGGGCGACGAGGTCTACGCGCACGGCACGTCCCTGGTCGGCTCGATCGGCGTGGTCAGCGCCGGGTTCGGCCTCAACGGCCTGATCGAGCGCTACGGCGTCGAGCGGCGCGTGCACACCGCGGGTGACAACAAGGTGCGGCTCGACCCGTTCAGCCCGGAGAAGCCCGAGGACGTCGAGTGGCTCAAGGGCCTCCAGGCGCAGTTGCACGAGCAGTTCGCGGAGTGGGTCAGGGAGCGCCGCGGCGTGAAGCTCAAGGCGACCGACGACGAGCTGTTCAACGGCGAGGTGTGGACCGGCGCGAAGGCGGTCGAGCTCGGCCTGGTCGACGGCATCGGCACGCTGCGCAGCGTCGTCGCCAAGCGCTACCCGGACGCCGAGATCGCCATCGCGGAGCCCCGCCGACCCCTGCTCGCCCGCCTCGGACTGGCCGGCGCTACCACCCGATCGGGGGACTTCCTGTCGGAGGGCCTGGCGGCCCTGGAAGAGCGGGCGCGCTGGTCGCGATTCGGCTTGTGAGGTCACGGCCTCGCGGCCGTCCGGCAACCGGCGTAGACAGCGACCCCGCCGAATCGGCAAGATGCGCGGCACAGTGAGTACCCCAGTGAACAATCGCACGGACAACTCCGGCCTCCTCGTCCTGGCGGTGGACGACGAGGCGCCCGGTCTGAGCGAGATCAAGTACCTGCTCGAAAGCAGCCCGCACATCCGACGCGTGCTCACGGCCTTCGACGCGGCCGAGGCACTGCGCATCCTCCGGGGTGACTACGACGTCGAGGTGATGGACCGCACCAGGGCAGGGCTGCCGCCGGTCGACGCCGTGTTCGCCGACATCAACATGCCCGGCCTGAGCGGCACGGACCTGGCGCGCGTGCTCGGCGCCTTCCGCGCGCCACCGGCGTTGGTGTTCGTCACGGGTGTCGAGCACTCGGAGGCCGTGGTGGCGTTCGAGGTGGGCGCCTTGGACTTCGTGACCAAGCCGATCAACGAGGACCGGGTCAACAAGGCGATCTCGCGCGTCGTCGACCGGGTCGCCGCGACGCCCGCGGTCGGCCCCGAGCCCTCCGCGTCGGAGCCGCAGGACGACGAGGTCATCCCGGTCGAGCTGGGTGGCACCATCAAGCTCGTGCCCCGGGCCACCGTCCGCTACGTCGAAGCGCAGGGCGACTACGCGCGCCTGCACACCAGCGACGGCGGCAGCCACCTGGTGCGGATCCCGTTGGCGCAGCTGGAGGAGCGCTGGGAGAACGCCGGGTTCGTCCGCATCCACCGCTCGTTCCTGGTGGCGCTGCCGCTGGTGACCGAGCTGCGGATGACGTCGAACGGGTACGCGGTGGTGATCGGTTCCGGCGAGGGCGCGAAGGAGCTGCCGGTCAGTCGGCGGCACACCCGTGAGCTGAAGGAGAGGATCGTGCGTCCCCCCAAGAGCAGTTGGGGATGACCAAGCACTCCGGCCCCCCCGGCCAACCGGACCAGCCGCAGCCTGCCGAACGCGATGCCTGGCTGTCGGTGTCGGCGCGCAAGAACCGCCGCCGGCGGGTGGTGCTGGCCGACCCGCGCGGTCGCGGGCGGGTGCTGCGCACGATCATCGAGCTGGAGGAGCAGACCAGCGTCGGGGAGAAGCTGATCCGCGACCTGATCCGGACCCAGCTGCGCACCGGCCTGGCGCTGGGCGGCAGCACGTTGCTGCTGCTGGCGCTGCTGCCGGTGGTGTTCTACCTCCTGCCGTGGCTGTCGGAGGTGCAGCTGGCGGGGGTGCGCCTGCCGTGGCTGCTGCTGGGGTTGGTGCCGTTCCCGCTCTGCTACGGCGTGGGCTACGCCTACCGCAGGCTCGCGGAGAGCCACGAGCAGGACTTCGTGAGCTCGGTGGACCGGTGATCGCGAACCCCTGGAGCCTCGTGCTCGTCGGCGTCATGGCGGTGCTGACGTTCCTGCTGGGCTACGTGGGTTCCCGCCGCGCGAACACGACGCCGGACTTCCTGGTCGCCCGCCGCGCCGTCCCCGCCACCCGCAACGCCGCCGCGATCTCCGGCGAGTACCTGTCCGCCGCGTCGTTCCTGGGCGTGGCGGGGCTCGTGCTCAAGGACGGCATCGACGCGCTGTGGTACCCGATCGGCTTCACCGCGGGCTACCTGGCGATGATGCTGTTCGTGGCCGCGCCGCTGCGGCGGTCCGGCGCGTACACGTTGCCGGACTTCGCGGAGGCGCGGCTGGGACCGTCGAACCTGCGGAAGTTCTGCACGTTCTTCGTGCTGTGCATCGGGGTGCTGTACCTGGTGCCGCAGCTCCAGTCGGCCGGGCTGACGTTGACCACGATCACCGGCCTGCCCACCTGGCTGGGCGGGATCGTGGTGACCTCGATCGTGGTGGTCAACGTCTTCGGCGGCGGCATGCGCGCGATCACGCTGGTGCAGGCGTTCCAGTACTGGGGCAAGCTGTTCGCGATCGCCGCGCCGACGTTCGTGCTGTTCACGATCTTCCTGACCGGTCCGGGCAACGGCGCGCAGCCGGTGGACGCCTCCGGCGTGCTGCGGTTCCCCGAGGACGTCGAGGTGACCACGGTCGACCCGGTGCGGGTGCGGGTGGACGTGGCGGTGGAGCTGACCGCGACCGGCGAGGTGAACCACGGGCCCGTGGACGGGCGGGTGTACTGGACGCCCGGCCTGCACGAGGTGGGCCCGGACACCGAGCTGCGGTTCACCGCGGGGTCGCCGGTGCCGGTGGTCGACGGCTCCCCGACGTCGAACCACGACTGGCTGCGGCCCCAGACCGAGGGGCTGTCGGGGCTGTTCGAGACGTACTCGCTGATCTTCGCGACGTTCCTCGGCACGATGGGCCTGCCGCACGTGCTGGTGCGCTTCTACACCAACCCGGACGGGCGGGCGGCGCGGCGCACGGCGCTGCACGTGCTGTACCTGCTGGGGCTGTTCTACCTCTTCCCGACCGTGCTGGGCGTGATCTCGCGGCAGTTCCTGCCGCAGCTGCTGGTGACCGGGAAGACGGACGCGGCGGTGCTGCTGCTGCCGACCACGATGCAGCCGAACCTGCTGGGCCAGGTGCTCGGCGCGGTGGTGGCGGCGGGCGCGTTCGCGGCGTTCCTGTCCACGTCGTCGGGGCTGCTGGTGTCGGTGGCCGGGGTGGTGTCGACGGACATCCTGCCGGGCAAGGTGCGCGACTTCCGCTGGGCGACGGTGCTGGCGGGCGCGGTGGCGATCGGGTTGGCGCTGCTGCTGCCGCGGTCGGACGCGTCGTTGACGGTGGCCATGTCGTTCGCGCTGGCGGCGTCGACGTTCTGCCCGTTGCTGCTGCTGGGCATCTGGTGGCGCGGGCTGACGTGGGTCGGCGCGATGGCCGGGCTGGTCGTCGGCGGCGGCCTGGTGATCGGCGCGCAGGTGGTGACGGTGGTGAGCTCCTACACCGGGCGCTGGGCCTGGCCGGTGTTCTCCCAGCCCGCGCTGATCACCGTGCCGGTGTCGTTCCTGACCATGGTGATGATCAGCAAGCTGACCGCGCGGCGGCGACCCGACGACGTGAACCAGATCCTGCTGCGCCTGCACGCGCCGGATCCGCTGGGGTTCATGCGGGACCGGGACGTGCAGCGGTTCGGCACGGCGGAGGAAAAGGCCCGCGCGGCCGATCGCGAACACCGCGACGGCACCGCGCCGCAGTCGTCCTGAAGCGGCCGTCCGGGCTCTTCTCCGTGAATCGCATCACAGCTCGGTGTGGGCTTCCCGGCTGCGGTCGAACCGGTGATGGGGCCTGCTACCACACTTCACCCGGCGCTGACCTGCGCCGTACCCGTTCAGTCCTAGGGTTTGGTAGCTGAGAGTCGATGTATGTCTCGATCGGGTGAAGATAACCACACCGATCCGGTTACCGGTGATTTCAATCACCCGAGTGGCAGTTCGTCTCAGCAACACTACCGCTCATCGCATCACTCGACTGTTGAGCGCAAGTCCACCCGAAAGGTCTTTCAGGCGTGAGCCAGGTCTCCCTACGGTGCACGGCGTATCAGGAACGCACCAGGAGGCCGTACGTGCCGTTCACACCGTCGTCAAGTACGCGAGGAGGGGACCGTGAGCACCTCTGAGCAGCACACCCCAGCCGACGCCCGGAGCAACCACAACTGGGTGGAGGTGCAGGAAAGCGCCGACTTCCGCGAGCTCCGCCGGCGGCTGCGCAGCTTCGTCTTCCCCATGGCCGGCCTCTTCCTGGCGTGGTACCTGCTGTACGTCCTGCTCGCCGACTACGCCCACGGGTTCATGTCGACGAAGGTCCTCGGCAACATCAACGTCGGGCTGATCCTCGGCCTGCTCCAATTCGTGTCGACCTTCGTCATCACGACGCTGTACGTGCGGCACGCGAACAAGAACCTCGACCCCAAGGCGGAGCAGCTCCGCAACGAGCTCGAAGGGGGTCACGCGTGAACGGCAACGCCGCGCTCAACATCGGCATCTTCGCCGTCTTCGTCGCCGCAACCCTGGTCGTCGTCATCAGGGCCAGCCGCAACACGAAGACGGCCGCCGACTACCTGGCCGCCGGCCGCGCGTTCACCGGACCGCAGAACGGCATCGCCATCGCGGGCGACTACCTGTCCGCCGCGTCGTTCCTCGGCATCGCGGGCGCGATCGCCGTCAACGGCTACGACGGCTTCCTGTACTCCATCGGCTTCCTGGTCGCGTGGCTCATCGCGCTGCTGCTGGTCGCGGAGCTGCTGCGCAACACCGGCAAGTTCACCATGGGTGACGTGCTGGCGTTCCGGATGCAGCAGCGCCCGGTCCGCGCCGCGGCGGCCACCTCGACCATGGCCGTGTCCTTCTTCTACCTGCTGGCCCAGATGGCGGGCGCCGGCGGTCTCGTCGCGCTGCTGCTCGGCATCACCGGCAAGGGCGGCCAGGCCATCGTCATCGCCGTCGTCGGCGCGCTGATGATCGCCTACGTGCTCATCGGCGGCATGAAGGGCACCACCTGGGTCCAGATCATCAAGGCCGTGCTGCTGATCGCGGGCGCCGGCGTGATGACCGTCTGGGTGCTCGGCAAGTACGGCTTCAACCTGTCCAACCTGCTCGGCTCGGTGTCGGACAAGCTCCTCGGCCCCGGCCTGCAGTACGGCAAGACCGAGACCAGCAAGCTCGACTTCATCTCGCTCGCGCTGGCCCTGGTGCTCGGCACCGCCGGCCTGCCGCACATCCTGATGCGCTTCTACACGGTCCCGACCGCCAAGGAAGCCCGCCGCTCCGTGGTGTGGGCGATCTGGCTGATCGGCATCTTCTACCTGCTCACCCTCGTGCTCGGGTACGGCGCGGCGGCGCTGGTCGGCTCCGACAAGATCACCAAGGCGCCCGGTGGCGTGAACTCGGCGGCTCCGCTGCTCGCCGAGGCCCTCGGTGGCCCGGTGCTGCTCGGCCTGATCGCCGCGGTCGCGTTCGCCACGATCCTCGCCGTGGTGGCCGGTCTGACGATCACCGCGTCGGCGTCGTTCGCGCACGACATCTACGCCAACATCATCAAGAAGGGCCAGCTGGAGGACAAGGAGGCCGAGGTCAAGGTCGCGCGGCGCACCGCCGTCGTCATCGGCCTGGTCGCGATCCTCGGCGGCATCCTGGCCAACGGCCAGAACATCGCCTTCCTGGTCGCCCTCGCGTTCGCGGTGGCCGCCTCGGCGAACCTGCCGACGATCCTCTACTCGCTGTTCTGGAAGCGCTTCAACACCGCGGGCGCGCTGTGGAGCATCTACGGCGGTCTCGCCATCACGATCATCCTGATCGTGTTCTCGCCGGTGGTCTCCGGCAAGCCGGTGAACGCCACCACGGGCAAGAGCGCGTCGATGCTGCAGGGCGTGGACTTCCACTGGTTCCCGCTGGACAACCCGGGCCTGGTGTCCATCCCGCTGTCGTTCCTGCTGGGCTTCCTCGGCACCGTGCTGTCGAAGGAGCACAACAAGGAGAAGTACGCGGAGATGGAGGTGCGCGCCCTCACCGGCGTCGGCGCCGAGAAGGCCGTCTCGCACTAGTAGCCGTACCGGTCCACCGCTGTCCCACGCCGGCCGTCATCCCTTCGGGGAGGGCGGCCGGCGTGCTCCTTATCCCCCGCTTATAGCCCTCGTGGCAGCATGGACCCGTGACCGTTCCCAGCGTTGAAGTGTCCGAGGTGCCGGCGGAGCTGCCGGAGGGCAAGGTGCTGCTCGACGTCCGCGAGGCCGACGAGTGGGAGGCGGGCCACGCCCCGGGTGCCCTGCACATCCCGATGAGCGAGTTGGCGGGCAGGCTCGACGACCTGCCGGGCGACAGCGAGTTCTACGTGGTGTGCCGCGCCGGCGGCCGTTCCGCGCGGGTCACGCAGTACCTCAACGCCAACGGCTGGGACGCCACCAACGTCGACGGCGGCATGCAGGTGTGGGCCGCCTCGGGTCGTCCGCTGGTCGGCGGCGTCGACGGCGCGGAGCCCGAGGTCATCTGACATGGCGCTGCGGCCGTTGCGCGTGGACTGGGTGGCGAGCCCGCCACCCGGCGCCTACCCGCACCGCGGCCGGGGTGCGCCGCGCCGGGGCTACACCGGCCCGCCGTCGTACCCGGTGCCCCCGCGCTGGGGCTTCCCGCTGCTGGCGTGGCGCTGGCCCACG
>NZ_JBFAAX010000028.1:0-33778 GCF_040639995.1 Actinosynnema sp. NPDC023658
CTCGAAGCACAGCACGGCCGCCGCGCTGGCCACGTTCAGCGACTCCACCCCCGCCGCCATCGGGATCGACAGCCACCCGGTCACGTGCGGCCGCACGTCGTCGGAGATGCCCGCCGTCTCGCTGCCCAGCACGAACGCCGCCCGCTCCGGCAGATCGGCCGAGTACACCGACGACCGGGCCCCGGCGTCCAGCGCGTAGACCGGGTAACCGGCCTCCCGCAGCGCGGCGACGGCCTCCCCGGCGGTGGCGCAGCGCAGCACCGGCGCGCGGAACGCGACCCCGGCCGACGCCTTGACCACCATCGGGTCGATCGACGCCACACCCCGCCGCGGCACGACGATGCCGTCCATCCCCGCCGCCGTGGCGGTGCGCAGGATCATGCCGACGTTCGCCGGAGTGGTGATCCCGTCGAGCACCAGCACGCCCCGCGGCCGGTCCCGCAGCGCGACCGAGAGCGGGCGCATCCGCGGCGCGACGACGTCGGCCAGCACGCCCTGGTCCTGCTTGCCGTTGCCGGCCAGCACCTTGACCCGCTGCGCGGTCGCCCGCTGGACCGCGACGCCGCGCCGGTTGGCCGCGTCCAGGATCTCCCGGGCGGCCGGACCGCGGGCCGTGTCGGCGAGCACGACCTTGTCGACGTCGAGGCGCGGGTCGTCCAGCGCCTCCAGCACGGGCTTGCGGCCGTACACGGTGACGAACTTGTCCTTGGGTGACACATCCACGGAGCAAGTGTCCTCTACCCGTTTGGGGCTTGTTTCTTCGCTGTCAATCATGATGATCGTCACATGGCATCGCGCGACGAGGCGCACCGCTTGCTGGCCAGCGGCCGGGAGGCGGACGTCTACCTGCGTCCCGACGGTCTGCTCGTCAAGCGCAGCCGCACGGGTCGCGACCCCGGGCCCGAGGCCGAGCTGATGCGCTACCTGCGCCGGCACGGCGTACCGGTGCCGAGGGTGGCGGACGTCTCGGAGACGGACCTGGTCATGGAGTACGTCCCCGGTCCGCGCATGTCGCAGGAGCTGGACGCGAAACCGTGGCGGGCCGGCGCGCTGGGCCGCGAGCTGGCCGAGCTGCACCGCAAGCTCGACGCGGTGCCCGCGCCCGCGTTCCTCGATGGCGACGGCGACCTGCTGCACCTCGACCTGCACCCCGGCAACGTGGTGCTGGGTCCGGAGGGCCCGGTGGTGGTCGACTGGGGCAGCGCGGTGAAGGGCGACCGGAAGGTCGACGTCGCGCTGAGCTGGTTGGCGATCGCGGTGGCGCCGCTGCGGCCGTTCAAGCGGCTCGCCCGGTCGCGGATGGTGCGCGGGTTCCTGTCCGGCGTCGACGGGTCGGTGCGGGTCGAGGCACGTCGGGCCATGCCGGCCGCCGCGGCGATCAGGCTGTCCCGGCACGATCGCGACGAAGCGGAGGTCAGCGCCGTGCAGCGGCTCGTGCGGTACTGCACCGACTAGCCTTGACCACATGCCCGACCGCCTGTCCGCGCTGGACGCCTCGTTCCTGTACCTGGAGGACTCCACGACGCCGATGCACGTCGGTGGGGTGGCGGTGTTCCGCCGTCCGCGCACGGGCTTCGACTACGACCGGCTGGTCGACCTGATCGAGCAGCGGCTGTCGCTGGTGCCGCGGTACCGGCAGAAGGTCGTGCACGTGCCGGGCCGGCTGGCGAGACCGGTGTGGGTGGACGACGCGGACTTCGACGTCACCTACCACGTGCGGCGGTCGGCGCTGCCGAAACCGGGCAGCGACCAGCAGTTGCACGACCTGGTGGCGCGGCTGATGTCCCGGCCGCTGGACCACACCCGCCCGCTGTGGGAGGTCTACCTGGTCGAGGGCCTGGCCCGGAACCGGACCGCGGTGATCACCAAGACGCACCAGGCGATGGTGGACGGGCTCGGGGCGCCGGAGATCGGCCAGGTCATGCTGGACGCGTCGGCCACGCCCCGGCCGCCGGTGGAGTCGCTGTGGATGCCGTCGCCGGAGCCGAGCGGGTTGCAGCTGGTGGCCGACGCGGTGGCCGAGGTGGTGCAGCGGCCCGGTGAGCTGGTGGAGAACGTCCGCTCGGCCACGATGGACACGGTGGAGACGGTGCGCAAGGTCGCCGGCGTGTTCGGCGGGTTGGCCTCCGCGGTGCGGACCGCCGCGACGCCCGCGCCCGGCAGCCCGTTGAACGTGCGGATCTCGCCGCAGCGGCGGTTCGCGGTGGCGCGCACCCGGTTGGACGTGCTGCGCGACATCCGGCGCGTGCACGGCGGCACGGTGAACGACGGTGTGCTCGCGGTGCTGTCCGGGGCGTTGCGGAACTGGCTGCTGTCGCGGGGCGAGGTGGTGACGGCCGGGACGACGATCCGGGCGATGGCGCCGATGTCCGTCCGCGACGACGAGACCCGGGTGTCGGCGTACCTGGTGGACCTGCCGGTGGGCGAGCCGAACCCGGTCGTGCGGCTGCACCACGTGTCGCACGCGATGCGCGCGCACCAGGAGTCGGGGCAGTCGGTGGCGGCGCAGACGTTGGTGCGGTTCTCGGGCTTCGCGCCGCCCACGTTGCACGCCTTGGGCGCGCGGGCGGCGTCGTCGTTCTCGCGGCGGCTGTTCAACGTCGTGGTGACGAACGTGCCCGGCCCCCAGGTGCCGCTGTACGCGGCGGGGGCGAGGATGATCGAGATGTTCCCGGTCGTGCCGCTGGCGAAGAGCCAGGCGTTGTCGATCGGTGTGACGTCCTATGACGGCGGCGTGTACTTCGGTCTGAACGCCGACCGCGACGCGATGTCCGATGTGGACGTCCTGGCGGCGATGGTCGAGGAGTCGGTGGAGGAACTGATGGGAACGGTGTCCGCATGAGGGTGTACCTCCCGGCGACTGTCGCGATGTTGAGCGACCTGGTGGAGCGGGGCGAGTTCGTGCCGGTCGGCGGGACGGGGTTCGCCCTGACGCCCGCGTTGCGCGAGTCCTACGCGACCGGTGACACGGAGGAGCTGGAGTACTCCGCGATGCTCGACGCGGCGCGCGGTTCGCTGCGGCTGATCGCGGGCGACGAGAAGGCCGTGCCGCGGCGGGCGGTGGTGTCGGCGGACGTGCCGGACGCGAAGCTGCGGCCGGACCTGGACTTCTCGGTGGTGAAGCTGTCGGGGCCGGTGCCGATGAAGCTGATCGCCGCGATCCACCTGGACACGCTGGAGGCCGAGGACGACGTGCGCGCCGCCGCGGAGGTGATCGACGCGGCGGACCTGGGTGATCCGGACGCGGAGTTCGCGCTGGGCGGTGCGGAGGACCACGAGCTGGCCTGGTACGCGCCGCAGGAGCTGCCGTTCCTGCTGGAGCTGATGTAGCGGCCCGACGTCGTGCCCGCGGGCTCCGGTCGCCTGACCGGAGCCCTCTACATGCCGGGCGCCGGTTGCCAGAGCTCGATCCGGTTGCCCTCGGGGTCGACGCACCACCCGAACCGGCCGAACTCGGAGTCCTCGGTCTGCGGCAGCACCTCGACGCCGCGGCCGCGCAGCTGCGCCAACAGCGCGGCCAGGTCGTCCACCCGCAGGTTGATCATGGTCCGCTGGCCCGGTTCCCCGAAGTAGTCCGTGTCGTTGGCGAACAGCGCCAGGGTCGTCGTCTCCGCCTCACCCCAGTGGAACGTGATCGCACCGCTCGGACTCATCGGCACCCCGAGGTGCCGTCGGTACCACTCGGCCAGGCGCTCGGGGTTGCGGGCGCGCAGGAAGACACCGCCGATACCAGTCACCTTCGCCACGGCTGCGCACCGTACTACCGCCTGCCACCGCGAGCCCATGGAAGCGGTCACCTCGCCACCCGAACCGGTCAACGAAACGGCGCCGGCGTACGCACCGACCGCGTCGGCCGTGACTCTCCGCCGCGACCGGCCGGACGGTGGACGACCGGGTGTCACAGTTCGCCGTGCCCGGTCGTCCAGGTGGTGTGATCACCGACGACGGCAGGAGCGCACCGACGATGGAAGCCCGCTTGAACCTCCTCGACAACCCGGTCTCGGCCAACGCCCTGCGGAACTTCATCGCCGCCGACCGCGCGCTCAAGGACTCGACGGTGCCGCCCGCGACGCAGGAGCTGGTGAAGATCCGCGCCAGCCAGGTCAACGGCTGCGGGTTCTGCACCGACATGCACACCAAGGACGCGGCGCGGGCGGGGGAGACGTCCACCCGGCTCAACCTGGTGGCGACCTGGAGGGAGGCCTCGGTGTTCACCGAGGCTGAGCGCGCCGCCCTGGAGCTGGCGGAGGAGGGCACCCGCATCGCCGACGCGGCCGGTGGCGTCCCGGACGAGGTCTGGGCGCGCGCCGCGAAGCACTACGACGAGGACCAGCTCGCCGTCCTCGTGTCGCTCATCGCGCTGATCAACGCGTTCAACCGCGTCAACGTGATCATCCGGAAGCCCGCCGGCGACTACCGGCCCGGCCAGTTCGACTGACCGCAGGCAGCCGGTCCGGCCTCCCGAACCCCCGGCCGCGCGTCCTGAGCGTTCAACTCGGGTGTCCTGAGCGTAGGACTCTCGCGACGTGAACGTAGGACTCTCGCGGTCCGGGGGTAGGACACGCGGGAGGGGGTCAGTCGTACTCCTCCAGCTTGCCGCGGGAGGCCAGCAGGCGGCGCAGGGAGGCCAGGCGGCCGGGGGAGGCCTCGCCGGTGCGGACCAGCTCGTCCAGCATGCAGTCCGGGTCGTCCGGCTCGCCCAGGTGGCCGCAGCCCGACGGGCACTCCTCGGCCATCGCCTTCATGTCCGGGAAGGCGCCGACGATGTCGTCCGGCGTGATGTGCGCCAGGCCGAACGAGCGGATGCCCGGCGTGTCCACCGCCCAGCCGCCCTCGGGCAGCGGCAGCGCGACGGTCTGGGTCGACGTGTGCCGCCCCTTGCCCACGCCGCTGACCACGCCCACCGCCCGCCGCGCTTCCGGCACCAGCTTGTTGACCAGCGTCGACTTGCCCACGCCGGAGTGCCCGATCAACGCCGACAGCCGGTTCACCAGCCGTGCCCGCAGCTCTTCGGGGTCCTGGTCGGACCGCGTCACGACCACCGGCAGGTCCAGCTCGGCGTAGGCGGCGAGCAGGTCGTCCGGCGACGCCAGGTCGGACTTGGTCAGGCACAGCAGCGGCTCCAGGCCGCCCGCGTACGCGGCGACCAGGCACCGGTCGATGAAACCGCGGCGCGGCTGCGGGTCCGCCAGCGCCGACACGATCACGAGCTGCTGGGCGTTGGCCACCACGACCCGCTCGAACGGGTCGGTGTCGTCCGCCGTGCGCCGCAGCACGCTGCGCCGCTCCTCCACCCGCACGATCCGCGCCAACGTGTCCGGCTGACCGGTCGTGTCGCCCACCAACCCGACCTGGTCGCCCACGACGACCGGCGTGCGGCCCAGCTCCCGCGCCCGCATGGCGACGACCACGCGCGCCGGGTCGCCGTCCATCGCGCACGTCCAGCGCCCGCGGTCCACGCCGACGACCATGGCGGGCACCGCGTCCGCGTGCTCGGGCCTGCGCTTGCTGCGCGGCCGGGTCCCCTTGCCCGGCCGCACCCGCACGTCCGACTCGTCCAACCGCCGCCAGTCGCCGCGTGCCACGTCAGCGCGCCCCCGGCAGCGACAGCATCGACGCCCACATCCCCGGGAAGTCCGGGATCGTCTTGGTCGTCGACCCGATGTCGTCCACCGACACGCCCCCCACGACCAGGCCGATGATCGCGCCCGCGGTCGCCATCCGGTGATCGGCGTAGGCCTGCCACACCCCGCCGTGCAGCGGGCGCGGCGTGATGACCAGGCCGTCCTCGGTCTCCTCCGCGGCGCCGCCCACCCGGTTGATCTCGGTGACGAGCGCGGCCAGCCGGTCGGTCTCGTGGCCGCGGATGTGCGCGACGCCGCGGATGCGGCTCGGACCGTCGGCCAGCGCCGCGAGCGCCGCCACGGTCGGCGTCAGCTCGCTCTCGTCGCGCAGGTCCACGTCGATGCCGGTCAACCGGTCGGGGCCGCGCAGGACGAGCCCGGCGTCGGTCAGCTCGACCGCGCACCCCATCCGCTCGAACAGCTCCCGCACCGCGCCGCCCGGCTGGGTGGTCTCCGCCGGCCACCCCGGGATCGTCACCTCACCGCCGGTCACGGCCGCCGCCGCCAGGAACGGGGTGGCGTTGGACAGGTCCGGCTCCACGTGCCAGTCCCGGCCCCGGACCGGGCCCGGCTCGACCCGCCACACGTCCGGCGTCGAGTCGTCCACCACGACCCCCGCCTGGCGCAGCATCGTCACGGTCATCCCGATGTGCGGAAGCGACGGCACCGGCTTGCCGGGGACGTCGGCGCGGTGCCGGACGGTCACGCCGCCCTCGTACCGCGCGCCCGACAGCAGCAGCCCGGACACGAACTGGGACGACGCCGACGCGTCGATGGTCACCTCGCCGCCGGGCACCCCGCCCTTGCCGTGCAGCGTGAACGGCAGCGCGTCGCCCGCCACGTCCGCGCCCAGCGCCCGCAGCGCGGACAGGATCGTGGTCATCGGCCGGTTCCGCGCGTGCGGGTCGCCGTCGAAGGTGATCTCCCCGACCGCGAGCGCCGCGGCGGGCGGCAGGAACCGCATCACGGTGCCCGCGAGCCCGCAGTCGATCTCCGCCGGACCTCGCATCGCACCGGGTGTGACCTGCCAGGACCCGTCCGGACCGTCGACGACGCCCACGCCGAGGGACCGCAGCGCGGCGACCATCAGGGTGGTGTCGCGGCTGCGCAGCGGGGCGTGGACGGTGGACGCGCGGTCGGCCAGCGCGGCCAGCACGAGCGTCCGGTTGGTGATCGACTTGGAACCGGGCACGGGTACCGTCGCGTGGACCGGGCCGTCGGCGGTGGGAGCGGACCACTGCTGAGTCATGGCTTGATGATTCCGCATCGGGTGGTCGACAGCTCGCACCGGGCTTTCCGACGTGCGACGATGGCGTGCCCGAGGCTGATGCTGGAGAGGTGATCGGTGTGTGCGGCAGGTACGCGTCCACCAAGAACCCCGCGCTGCTCGCGGCGGAGTTCGACGCGGTCGACGGCACCGAGGGCGACGCGCCGGGCCCCGACTACAACGTCGCCCCGACCAAGCAGGTGCTCGCCGTCGTCGAGCGGCACCCGCGTGACGACGAGGGCAACCCCGACCCGGAGACCACCGAGCGCAGCGTCCGCGTGATGCGCTGGGGCCTGGTCCCGCACTGGGCCAAGGACCTGTCCGGCGCCGCGAAGATGATCAACGCGCGGTCGGAGAGCGTGCTGGCCAAGCCCGCCTACCGCGACTCGGCGGCCAAGCGCCGGTGCATCGTCCCGGCCGCCGGCTGGTACGAGTGGCAGCCCGGCGAGGGCCGCAAGCAGCCGTACTTCATCAACCCGGGCGACGACTCCAGCATCGCCATGGCCGGCATCTGGTCGGTGTGGTGGCAGCAGGAGGGCGACGAGCGCAAGCCGGTCATCACCTGCGCCGTGCTCACCACGGACGCCATCGGCGAGATGACCTCGGTGCACCACCGGATGCCGCTGGTGCTGCCGAAGGACCGCTGGGCGGCGTGGCTGGACCCGGACAACAACGACCCCGCGGACCTGCTCGTGCCCGACCTCGACCTGGTCGACGCGCTGGAGCTGCGGCCGGTGTCGATGAAGGTCAACAGCATCAAGAACAACGACCCGTCGCTGATGGAAGCGGTCGCGCTGGGGGAGTCCGAGAAGCCGGAGCCCACCTTGTTCGAGCTGACATGACCTCCCGGGTCGTCGACACCCCGCACGGACCGGCACGGGCCGAGCTGCACTGCGCCGCCGAGGGCCGGGCCGTGCTGCTCCTCGGGCACGGCGCGGGCGGCGGGATCGCCGCGCCCGACCTGGTGGCGGCGACCAGGGCGGCGATCGACGCGGGCGTGCACGTGGCGCTGGTCGAGCAGCCGTACCGGGTGGCGGGCAGGCGTGCGCCCGCGCCCGCCAAGCAGCTCGACGCGGCGTGGCTCGCGGTGGCCGACGAACTGGGCGCCGGCTGGTTCGCGGACCTGCCGATGGTGTTCGGCGGCCGGTCGTCCGGCGCGCGGGTGGCCTGCCGGACGTCGTCGGAGGGGCAGGCGGTGGCCGTGCTGTGCCTGGCGTTCCCGGTGCACCCGCCGGGCAGGCCGGAGAAGTCCCGGATGCCCGAGCTGGACGCCGTCGAGGTCGCCACGCTCGTGGTGCAGGGCCGCAACGACCCGTTCGGCCAACCGGAGCCCGCGCACCACCGCGACGTCGTGCTGCTGCCCGGCGACCACAACCTCAAGGCGGACGTGGCCGCGGTGGGCCGCGCCGTGGGCGAGTGGCTGAGCCGGGTCCTGCGCCCGCTGGAGGTCTGAGCCCGCTGGAGGTCCGGGCCTCAGGCCGAGATCGGCGCCACGACCGCCTGCGTGAGCCTGACCAGGTCCTCCGGCGCGATCTCGACCTCCAGCCCGCGCCGTCCGGCGGAGCAGTAGATGGTGTCGAAGCCCTCCGCGGACGCGTCCAGCGCCACCGGCAGCCGCTTCTTCTGCCCCAACGGCGAGATGCCGCCCGCCACGTACCCGGTGGCCCGCTCGGCCGCCGCGACGTCGGCCATCTTCGCCTTCTTCCCGCCCACGGCGGCCGCCAGCGCCTTCAGGTCGAGCTGCCCGGTGACCGGAACCACACCGACGGCCAACCTGCCGTCGACCTCCGCCACCAGCGTCTTGAACACCCGCTCGGGCGGGATGCCCAACGCCTCCGCCGCCTCCAGCCCGTACGACTCGTGGCGGGGGTCGTGCTCGTACGCGTGCAGCGCGTAGGCCACCTTCTGCTTGTCCAGCAACGCGGTGGCGGGCGTCCCACGTCCGGCCATGATCGCGCACCCTAGTGCAGGGAATGCCCGGCGCGGCCCTCGCGTTGGTGCCGGATGTGGCTACCGAGGTGATGGACCAGCACGCCGCCAGGCAGGTCAGGGCACGCCCCCCGCGTGGCTCCGCTCACTGCCGTCCGGGCGACCGCCGCGTATCCTCGACTGCGTCCCAGACAGTACCGGCCACCGCGCTGACCAGCCGGTGGGAAGGGAGCGCGGTGCCAGCCACGCGAACGCAGGACACGCCGACTGACGAGACGACGGCAGAGCGCGCAGCCAGGTTCGAGCGCGACGCGATGCCGATGCTCGACCAGTTGTACTCGGCGGCCCTGCGGATGACCCGCAACCCGGCCGACGCCGAGGACCTGGTCCAGGAGACCTACCTCAAGGCGTACGCGGCCTTCGCGTCCTTCTCCCAGGGCACGAACCTCAAGGCCTGGCTGTACCGCATCCTCACCAACACCTACATCAACGGCTACCGCAAGAAGCAGCGCCAGCCGATCCAGCAGCCGACGGACGAGATCACGGACTGGCAGCTGGCGCAGGCGGAGAGCCACACGTCGACCGGGTTGCGGTCGGCCGAGGTGGAGGCGATGGACCGGCTGCCGGACTCAGACGTCAAGGAAGCGCTGCAGCGGTTGCCCGAGGAGTTCCGGATCGCGGTCTACCTCGCGGACGTGGAGGGCTTCGCCTACAAGGAGATCGCAGACATCATGGGCACCCCCATCGGCACCGTGATGTCCCGGTTGCACCGGGGCCGCAGGCAGCTTCGCGACCAGTTGGCGGACACCGCGCGCGAGCGCGGCATCATCCGCGACGGTCACCAGGAGGTGGCGGGCTGATGAGCTGCGGCGAACACCACGAGACGGACTGCTCCGAGGTCCTGTCCGAGGTCTACCTGTTCCTCGACCACGAGTGCGACGAGAAGCGCAAGAGCCTGCTCCAGACCCACCTGGAGGAGTGCCACCCGTGCCTGGAGCAGTACGGCATCGAGGAGCACCTCAAGGCGCTGCTGGCCCGCAAGTGCGGCGGCGAGCACGCCCCCGAGGAGCTGCGGCGCCGCCTGCGCGCCCGGCTCTACCAGACCGCGGACGCGACGACGCTGGAGGTCGAGGTCACCACGACGGTGACCACGCAGGCCGAGCCGTCCGACCGCTGAGGCGCACCCAGGACGCGCGAAGGGCCCCGGAGCTGCTGCTCCGGGGCCCTTCGCACGCGTGACGTCGGTCAGGCGTTGGGGCGCTTCCCGTGGTTGGCGCCACCCTTCTTGCGGTCGCGGCGCTTGCGGGCACGCTTCGACATGGGGTTCTCCTAGTGCTCGAACTACCTCACGACAGTGTGTCACGTGGTCACCTGAGCGGAGCACGGGGCCTGAATCGTGGTTGGATGGGCGCGGACGAAGGAGGACCATGGCCGAGGAAATCCGGGCCGAGATCGTGGCGAACGTGGCCCAGATCGCTGTCAAAGAGGGTGACGAGGTCACGCACGAGACCACGCTCGTGGTGCTCGAGAGCATGAAGATGGAGATCCCCGTCCTCCCCGAGGGCGCGGGCAGGATCACCCGCATCGCCGTGTCCCCCGGTGACGTGGTCCAGGAGGGCGACCTCATCGCGGTGGTGGAGTAGCTGTCCACGCTCACCGACCTCCTGGCGGAGCACACCAAGCTCTCCGGCGGCGCCGTCGACCACCTGCAGCTCGTCGTGGCCGAGTGGCAGCTCCTGTCCGACCTGAGCTTCGCGGACTTCCTGATGTGGGTGCCGCTGGACGACACGACGTTCCTGTGCGTCGCCCAGGCCCGGCCCACCACCGCGCCCACCGCGCACCCCGAGGACGTCGTGGGCAGCATGGTGGACGTCGAGGAGCACCCGCAGCTGCGCCGCGCCATGAGCGAGGCCCGGATCTGCCGCGAGGAGGACCCGCGCTGGCACCTGGGCGTGCCGGTCCGCCGCGAGGCCATCCCGGTCAAGCGCGACGGCGAGGTCATCGGCGTGCTCAGCCGCAACACGAACCTGGCCGTGCCGCGCGTGCCGAGCCCGCTGGAGATCTCCTACCTGGGCAGCGCCGCCGACCTGTGCCAGATGATCTCGGACGGGACGTTCCCGACCACCGAGCCGTCCCCGGACGTGCACACCAGCCCGCGGGTCGGTGACGGCCTGATCCGGCTGGACGCCTCGGGCGCGGTGGTGTTCGCGAGCCCCAACGCGCTGAGCGCCTACCACCGCATGGGCCACGCGTCGGACCTGGTCGGCGTGCACCTCGCGCCGCTGACCAGGTCGCTGATCGGTGACCCGTTCGACGCGACGGAGGTCGCGCAGCGCATCCGGGCGGCCCTGGACGGCCAGCCCAGCATGCGCATCGAGGCCGAGTCGCGCCGGGGCGCCGCGGTGCTGTTCCGCGCCCTGCCGCTGCGGCCCCGGGGCAGCGCGGCCGGTGCGCTGGTGCTGTGCCGGGACGTCACCGAGGTCCGCCGCCGCGACCGCGCCCTGATGTCGAAGGACGCGACGATCCGCGAGATCCACCACCGGGTGAAGAACAACCTGCAGACCGTGGCCGCGCTGCTGCGGCTGCAGAGCAGGCGGACCAGCAGCGAGGAGGCGCGCGAGGCGCTGGCCGAGTCGGTGCGCCGGGTCACGTCCATCGCGCTGGTGCACGAGACGCTGTCCATGTCGGTGGACGAGCGGGTGGACCTCGACGACGTGGTGGACAAGGTCATCCCGATGATGTCGGACGTGGCCGCCACCGAGTCGCAGGTGGTGGTCCGCCGCGAGGGCCCGTTCGGCATCGTGCAGGCCGAGCTCGCGACCCCGCTGGTGATGGTCCTGACCGAACTCGTGCAGAACGCGTTCGAGCACGCCTACGCGGCCGGCCAGCGCGGCGAGGTGGTCGTGCACGCCGAGCGCTCGGCCAAGTGGCTGGACGTGGTGATCTCGGACGACGGCCGCGGCCTGCCCCAGGGCTTCTCGCTGGAGCGCACCGACCGGCTCGGCCTGCAGATCGTCCGGACGCTGGTGGAGTCCGAACTCAGGGGCTCGTTGAGCTTGCGGCGCAGACCCCGAGGCGGTACAGAGGCGGTCCTGCGCGTACCGCTCAGAGCGCGGCGTTAGACTGTTCCCGTGCACACGTGACGACCTACCTCAGCGGAGTCACGTGGGTCACGCGGGAGGGTGTGCAACAAGACGAAAGGCCCGACACCTGGCACGGTGTCGGGCCTTTCGTGTGCTTGCCGGAGGTCGGCTCCGCTACGCGCTCAGGCGTTGCTGCGAGCCCGGGTGCGAGCGTTGCGGCGCTTGAGCGCGCGACGCTCGTCTTCGCTCATCCCGCCCCACACGCCGGCGTCCTGGCCGCTCTCCAACGCCCACGAGAGGCAGTCGGAGACGACGGGGCAACGGCGGCAGACGGTCTTCGCCTCGGCGATCTGCAGGAGCGCAGGACCGCTGTTCCCCACGGGGAAGAACAGCTCGGGGTCCTCGTCGCGGCAGATCGCGCGGTGGCGCCAGTCCATTGGAACTACTCCTCAGCTAGGCGCGCGCGAGAGCGCGCCACTCGTCAGCGGTCGGTTTTGGGGTGCTTGTGAATGCTTTCACGAACGGCGGGGATGTCAAGGGTTTAGCACCAACCCGGTGAGTGAACTCACCCGAAAGATCGACTCAGCTCACCGGAAAGGTCACGCTGCGACGTCATACCTGGTCACAACATCGCGGCTGGGTACCGAGGCGGTCACGTGACGGTCACACGGCGACCGTGAGCGCCCCTCGCACCCCGGTGAACTCCACCTCGGTGCACGTGCCGAGCAGGTCTCCGTCCACCTGCAGGTTGACGGCCTCCCGGCTCGTCACCCGGACGTACTCGACGTCATCGCGCCGGAGCAGGTTCCCACCTTTGGGGTTCCCATCCGTGGCCAAGAGATGCGCGACATAGCGAAGAACTGTCGGCAATCCCATCCCGTGGAGCGCGAACAGGCCCAGACCGCCGTCGAACGAGGTGCTGGGGTTGAGCCGGATCGCCTTGTCGCCGAGGTAGGTCCACGGGTCGGTGTTGGACACGAACGCCAGCCGCACGTCCTCGAACAGCGGTTCGTCGGGGATCTGCACGGTCAGCGTCGGCGGCTGTCTGCGCTGGTTGAAGTAGCTGGTCAGCGCGGTGCGCGCGTAGAGCGCGGGCGAGGCCTGACGGCCCTTGGCCCGTTGCTCCTCGACGTTCGCGACGACGTCCGCGTCCCAGCCGACGCCCGCGTTGAAGGTGAACCAGCGGTCGTGGTCCGAGCCACCGGTGGACGACACGTGCCCGAGGCTGACCCGGCGGCTGGTGCCGTGCTCGATGGCCTGCAACAACCGGTAGGTGGCCTCGACCGGGTCGCGCGGCAGGCCGAGCGCGCCCGCGAACACGTTCGCGGACCCTCCCGGCACCACGCCGAGCATGGGCAGGCCGGGCCGGGCGCCGCGCCGCAGCACGCCGTTGACCACCTCGTTGACCGTGCCGTCGCCGCCGTGGGCCACGACCAGGTCGTACCCGTCCACCACGGCCTGCGCCGCGGCGTCCGCCGCGTGACCGCGGTAGTCCGTCTCCACGACGTCGAGCTTCACGTCGCTGGCCAGTGCGTGCGCGAGCACGTCCCGACCGGCAGGCGTGGTAGCCGTTGCCTGCGGGTTCACCACCAGAAGTGCGCGCACCCTTGCAGAGTAGGACAGCGCGTGACTTCGGACAGATCGCGCGTCACTCGGTAGGGGGTTCCAGCACGCCCAGAAGTGGCCGACATCTCCTTCCGTGCCCGCTCGCGCGGGGGTCAGCGTTGCCCTGCGTCTCGCGACAAGTGCACCCCGACCCGACCGCCGGCTCGCCGAAGACTCCTGCGATCTTCGCGCTTGGGGCGGTCGAGCGGGACACGCCAACCGGGTGGCCTACGATGCGTGACGAGTACGCACCGTGAGGAATGGCCCAGTTGAGAGGGCGCAGCGTGTCGACCGAGAGCAGGGTCCCACCGGCGGTCCGGGCAGCCGGTGCGCTGACCGCGTTGCAGGGCTTGACCGGGTTGGCCTTCGCCGTCGCGCTGGTGGCGCGCTCCTTCACCGCCGAGAAGACCGGCGGGGTGCTCGGCGAGGCCGCCTACTTCACCGTGCTGTCGGCCGGTGTGCTCGTCGCCGGCGGCGGCCTGGTGCTGGGCAAGCACTGGGGGCGCACGCCGTCGGTCGTGGTGCAGCTCCTCCTGCTGGGTGTCGCCTGGTACACGTACGGGCCGTCCGGTCAGCAGCTGTGGGGTTCGCTGCTCGGCGCGTACGCCCTGGGGACGCTCGTGCTGCTGTTCACCAACCCGGTGCGCCGTTGGGCGCTCGGCGCGGACGAGGACGACGAGGCCGCAAGCTAGTCCGCGACTGGGGCATTCGGCTCCCGACCTTCGTCTGGCTGCCCGCCGACTAACGGCGGGTGGCCACCGTCACTCCAACAGGTGACGCTGTGAGTGGTGAATTCACCACTCCCTGCGTTCGTTGAGGTGACAACTCCATGCGATTCACTCGCGCCCTGTCCGCGGTGGTCGGAGCCACTGCCGCGCTGCTGTCCGCGATCGCCCTGACCTCGGTCGCACCGACGGCCTCCGCCGAGGAGTCCGGCGGCGTCCAGCCGTACATCATCGGCGGTGGCACGGCGACCGACGCCCCGTGGGCCGCCCGCCTGTTCCGCAACGGCCAGCAGAACTGCTCGGCCACCATCATCGCCCCGACGTGGATCCTGACCGCGCAGCACTGCGTGGCCAGCTCCGGCACCTACACGTTCCGCATCGGCAGCCTCGACCAGACCAGCGGCGGCACCATGGCCACCGCGACCCAGATCATCCAGCACCCGTCCGTCGACCTGGCGCTCGCGCGGCTGGACCGGTCGGTGTCGGGCAGCTACGCGCCGCTGGGCACGACCACCGCCGTGCAGGTCGGGCAGACCGTGCAGCTGTACGGGTGGGGCGCCACGTGCACCGACCAGCCGGAGATCAACTGCCAGGCCCGCTACCTGAAGTACGCCAACACCCGCGTCACGTCGGTCAACGGTCGTGACTACCGCGGCGGCGTCGCGATTTCGGTGTCCCGCATCGACGGCATCGCCGCCGGCGGCGACTCGGGCGGCCCGATGTTCGCCACCAGCCCGGTCGACGGCCGCCGCTACCAGGTCGGCGTGGCGTCCACGAGCGACCGCTCCAGCCGGTCGAACTACACCGCGGTGACCCGTTACCGCGACTGGATCCGCTCCTACGCGGGCGTCTGACCGAGCCACCCGGCCGAGGGGGCTGGACCCTCCCCCTGCGCCGCCCCCTCGGCCGGGGCACCACGGCGTGAGCCGGGGCCACTCACCAGTCACAATCACCCTGCGTGTTCACCTTTGGCGGATGGACACGAACGGAGTAGCCAGATACGGTCTGGCAGGCGTTCACGCCGCTCCGGGTGCAGTCAGGGTGAGGTGCGCAGTGCAGAACCCCCCGAGTCGGGTGTCGACCAACGGTGACGTCGAGCGCCCCAACGTGGCCCGGTTGTACGACTACTACCTCGGCGGGGCCCACAACTTCGCCGTGGACCGCGAGTTCGCGGACCGGTCGACGTCCAGGATCCCGACCGCCGCGATGGTGCAGCACTCCCGCGCGTTCCTGCGCCGCGCCGTGCGGCTGTGCGTGGCGAACGGCATCCGCCAGTTCCTCGACCTCGGCTCCGGCATCCCGACCGCGGGCAACGTCCACGAGGTCGCCCAGCAGGCCGACCCGGCGTGCCGCGTGGTGTACGTCGACAACGAGCCCGCCACCGTCGCGCACAGCCGCACCATGCTGCGCGACAACGCGGGCGCGGCCATAGCGGAGGCCGACGTGCGGGACGTGGCGGCGGTGCTGGGCACCCCCGAGGTCCGCGCCCTGCTCGACCTGTCCCGGCCGGTCGCCGTGCTGATGGTGGCGATCCTGCCCTACCTCACCGACGACGACCGCCCGGCCGAGCTGGTCGGCCGGTACCGCGACGCGGTCGTGGGCGGCAGCTACCTGGTGCTCAGCCACTTGACCGCGGACGAGCAGCCGGAGCTGGTGCGCAAGGTGGTCGACGTGGCCGCCGAGACCATGTCGCCGGTCGTGGCGCGGTCGAAGTCCGACGTCGAGGCGATGCTCGACGGGTTCGACCTGCTCCCGCCCGGCCTGGTGCTGGCGACGTCGTGGCGCGGTGAGGGCGAGCCGGAGACCGGCGCGGAGGCGGTGTCCTACGGCGCGGTCGGCGTGAAGCGGCCGACCGCCTGAGGGTTCAGGTCACATCGGGGCCGCGCGGCGCCCGTCCTTCGGTGAGCAGGCGGGTCTGCTCCTTCAGCACGTCGACCGCGCGCGCCACCCAGTCCGCGACGACCTGCTGCTCCTGCGGGCTGTAGCGCGCGGTCAGCTCGCCCATGGCCGCGCCCAGCCCGGCGAAGACCTGGCCGAACGCGCCCGGGATCGCGCTGATCACCACCCGCCTCCGGTCGCCGGGGTCGGGTTCGCGCCGCACCAGGCCCGCGCGTTCGAGCCGGTCCGCGACGCCGGTGACCGCACCCGGCGTCAGGTTGATCTCCTTCGCCAGCTCACCGGCCGACATCGGGCCCTTGCCGGCGATGAGCGCGAGCGCGCGCTGGTCGACCGCCGTCACGCCCAGCCGTGCGCCGACGGCCTCGTGGAACGCGACGACCGCCGTGCTCAGCTCGCGTCCGTAGTCCCGCGCGTCCATGCCCTCACTTTACTGTGGTCGATATTTCAGTACACTGAACTAAAATATTCGATCGCTGAAGGGGTTGGTCGTGTGACGGAGTGGGGGCTCGCGCTGGAGGTGCCACGCTGGGCGGGGCGGTTCTGGCTGCGGCACTGGGCGGTGGTCGTCGGGCTGTCGCTGGTGGCGTCCGTGCAGCGGCTCGTGGTGGTGAACTGGGGCGACCGGGTGCCGGGCGGGCTCGCGGTCGCCTCGGAGGTCGTCGTGGTGGCCGCGCGGCTGCTGCTGGTCGTGGTGGTGTGGCGGTTGGCGACCAGGGGGGAGCGGCCGAGCTGGGCGAACTGCGCCGCGTTCGCGCGGGAGCACCGGCCCAGCCTGGTGTGGCAGGTCGTGCTGCTGGCGGCGGCGTTCCTGGTGTTCGACGTCGGCGCCGAGCAGGTGGTCGGCGGGTTGCTGCCCGAGTCGGCGCGGCAGACCTACCTGGCCGTGCTGCTGTTCGTGAAGAACCCGACCGTCATCGCGTTCACGTTCGTGTGGCTGGTGGGCCTGGTGCGGCAGGCCGCCGTCAGCCGTCCCGCCCCAGTCGGGTCAGCGGGTCGTCGGTGAGCCGGAAGACGGTCCACTCGTCCATCGGGATCGCGCCGAGCGACTTGTAGAAGCCGATCGCCGGGGCGTTCCAGTCGAGGACCCACCACTCCAGCCGCGCGTAGCCGCGGTCGACGCACTCCTGCGCCAAGGCTTGCAGCAGCGCCCGGCCGAGGCCGTTGCCGCGCTGCGCGGGCTGCACGTAGAGGTCTTCGAGGTAGATGCCGTGCGTGCCGCGCCAGGTGGAGAAGTTGAGGAACCACAAGGCCGTGCCGACGACCCGACCGTCCACTTCGGCCACGTGGCCGAACAGGGCGGGCGAGGGGCGGAACAGCGCCTCGTGCAGCTGCTCGGCGGTCAGGTGGCACTCGTCGCGGGCGCGCTCGTACTCGGCCAGCTCCTCGACCAGGCCGACGACGGCGGGCACGTCCTCCTCGCGGATGCGCCGGACGCGGGGGTCAGTCAACGTCGACCTCCCACGCCGGGACGTTCAGCCGGCGCACCTGCGGGTCGCCGCGCTCCTCCCCGAGCACCGTCGTGCCGGCCGGGTCCAGTCCGAAGTGGACGCCCTCGCTCGGCGGCAGGTTCAGCCAGGTGGCGATCAGCACCCGGCTGAAGTGCCCGTGCCCGACCAGCACCACGTCACCGCTCGTCAACGCCTGCCGGGCGCGTTCGACCACCTTCACCGCGCGGGCGTGCACCTGGTCGTGCGTCTCGCCGTTCGGCACGGCGTGCGTCCAGACCGTCCAGCCGGGGTCGGTCTCGCGGATCTGCGGCGTGGTCAGGCCCTCGTAGTCGCCGTAGTCCCACTCCGCGAGGTCCTCGGTGCGCTCCACGTCGTGCAGCCCGGCCAGCTCGGCGGTCCGCCAGGCGCGCTGCCGGGGGCTCGCCACCACCAGCGCGGGCGGCCGGTCGGTGCCGCGCAACCGGGCGAGCACGGCCCCCGCGCGCCGGGCTTGCTGCACACCGTCGTCGGTCAGGGGCACGTCGGTCGTCCCGGTGTGCCGCCCGCTCTCGGACCACTCGGTTTGCCCGTGCCGGAGCAGGTAGACGTGTGAGGTCACGGCGCGCAGCTTACGGACGCGGCCGTCCGGGTGGCACGGTGGGTGAGTGGGTGATCACGCGTACCGCGATTCCGTGCGCCGCAGCTGCGACACCGTCGCGGAGGAGTGCGCGACCCGGTCGGCGGGTGAGCCGGCGGAGGAGCCACTCGACCGGGCGTTGCCGTCCAGCCTGCTCGAACAGGCGGGCCGGGCGTGGTCGCGGACCCGGGCTGCTTCCCCGGGAACGACGACGGCGCTGACCGGGCGGAAGGTTCTCCGCTGGTCAGCGCCGTGGTGGAGCAGTCGATCAGGCCGCGGCCTTGGTCTCCCAGAAGATCTTGTCGATCTGGGCGATCAGGTCGAGCAGCTCCTGGCCCTTGGCGGGGTCCATGGAGCCCTTCGCGCCGGACGCGCCGGCTGCCTTCGTCGCCCGGTTGAACAGGTCGTGCAGCTCCGGGTACTTCTCGAAGTGCGGCGGCTTGAAGTAGTCGGTCCACAGCACCCACAGGTGGTGCTTCACGAGCTCCGACCGCTGCTCCTTGATCAGGATGGCGCGGGCGCGGAACTCGGGGTCCTCGTTCGCCTGGTACTTCTCCTGAATCGCCTTGACCGACTCGGCCTCGATCCGGGCCTGGGCCGGGTCGTAAACACCGCACGGGAGGTCGCAGTGCGCGGTGGCCTCCAGGAGCGGGCGGCGGAGTGAACGGATGCGCGACAGAAGTCGCATCTTTCCTCCCTGACAGTGGATGCTCCGACGTGACGAACCCTACTCCGGGGCACCGGGACGAGCAGGTGGAGGTGATCGTTGGCACGGTCGGAGCGCAACCCGTTGCCGCTGGTTCGGGTGGTCGGGCCCTCGATGTCACCGACCCTGCGGACCGGGGACGTGGTGCTGGTCCACTACGGCAGGCCGCCCCGCCCGCGCGATCTTGTGCTGGTCAGGTGGGTCGCGCGGCCGGAGCAGCTGTCGGTCAAGCGGGCGGTCCGGCGGGACGGCGACGGCTGGCACGTGGAGGGCGACAACCCGTACGCCTCGACCGACTCGCGCACGCTCGGCGCGGCGGAGGTGGTCGGGGTGATCCGGGTCAGGCTGTGGCCGCGCCCCCGGCTGCTGCGGCGGTCGGCCCCGCCGGGCTGACCGCCGGCACCCGCCGAGCGACCACCGGCACGCGGCTCCGACCGCCGCACCCGCGGAGCGACCGCCGGCGCCCGGAGCCGACCGCCCGCACGTCAGGAGCGCAGCTTCGCGTACCAGGCCGAGCACTCGTCGTACGACGGCAGCAGACCCTCGTCGCGGGCCTGGTCGAACGTCGGCGCGGCGGCGTCCTTCGGTGACAGCAGCGGCGTCGCGTCGGACGGCCAGGGCAGGTCCATCGACAACGGGTGCACGCCGTGCTCCGCCTTCGGGTTGAACCCCTCCGAGCACAGGTACGACGCGACCGTGCCGTCCTCCAGCGCCATCAGCGCGTGCCCCAGCCCTTCGGACAGGTACACGGAGTTGAACGCGCCCGCCGAGACCTCCACCGCCTCCCACTCGCCGAACGTGGGGGAGCCGACCCGCAGGTCCACCACGACGTCCAGCAGCCGCCCGCGCGGGCAGTAGACGTACTTGGCCTGCCCCGGCGGCGTGTCGGCGTAGTGGACACCCCGGATCACGCCGCGCTTGGACTCGCTGTGGTTCGTTTGGGCGACCTTCAACGGGTACCCGACGGCATCGGTGAACACCGCTTCCTGGTACGGCGCGACGAACAAACCGCGGTCGTCGGGGAACACCGAAGGAGTGAACTCGAATGCGCCGGAAATTTTCAACTCGCGTACCTGCATGGCCGACACCCTATGGCCCGCGCGTTCTTGACCGATCCTGCCTGCGGAAACTGACCGGTCGGTTCAGAAAACCGGACGTACGTTCTGTGGCACTACCTCTGACCTGCGGAAAAACTGTGATCCCCACCGCAGACAGCGGCCGGCGACACTGCCATGCTTGCCCGCACACCGCCCCCGGAGGCGTCCGACAGACCGTGTGGACGACTCCCAGACAGGCCCCGTCGACCCGCGTGACAACGCCGGTCCCCGGTGCGCCGCAGGTATCGCGCACCGCAGGAGGACTTCCGTGACCGCTGTGAACGACCAACCCCAGACGACCACCGAATTGAGCGACGAGGAAATCTTCCTCGCGCACGAAGGCGGAAAGCTCGCCGTGAGCGCGACCGCTTCCTTGGCGGACCCCCGCGCGCTCTCCATCGCCTACACACCCGGTGTGGCGAGGGTCAGCCGGGCCATCGCGCAGGACCCGTCCCTGGCCGCCAAGTACACCTGGGCGCACCGCCTGGTCGCCGTGGTCAGCGACGGCACCGCCGTGCTGGGCCTGGGCGACATCGGCCCGAGCGCCTCCCTGCCGGTCATGGAGGGCAAGGCGGCGCTGTTCAAGACCTTCGGCGGCCTCGACTCCATCCCGCTGGTGCTGGACACCACGGACGTGGACGAGATCGTGGAGACCCTGGTCCGGCTGCGCCCGTCGTTCGGCGCGGTCAACCTGGAGGACGTCGCCGCGCCGCGCTGCTTCGAGCTGGAGGCCCGGCTCATCGAGGCCCTGGACGTGCCGGTCATGCACGACGACCAGCACGGCACCGCGGTCGTGGTGCTGGCCGCGCTGCGCGGCGCGAACACCGTGCTGGGAAAGGACGTCGCGAACCAGCGCGTGGTCATCTCCGGCGCGGGTGCGGCCGGCGTGGCGTGCGCGAAGATCCTGCTGGCCGCCGGCGTCGGCGAGGTCACCGTGGTCGACTCGCGCGGCATCGTGCACGTCGGCCGGGACGCCCTCAACCCGGTGAAGGCCCAGCTGGCCGAGGTCACCAACGGCAGCGGCCTGCGCGGCGGCATCACCGAGGCGCTGCGCGGCGCGGACGTGTTCGTCGGCGTCTCGTCGTCCCAGGTGCCCGAGGAGCTGATCGCGAGCATGGCCGACGACTCGATCGTGTTCGCGCTGTCCAACCCCGATCCCGAGGTGCACCCGGACGTGGCCGGGCGGCACGCCGCCGTGGTCGCCACCGGCCGCAGCGACTTCCCCAACCAGATCAACAACGTCCTCGCGTTCCCCGGGATCTTCCGCGGGGCGCTGGACGCGGGCGCCAAGAGGATCACCGAGGGCATGAAGCTGGCCGCCGCGGACGCCATCGCCGCGGTCGCCGCGGACGACCTGGCGGTCGACCGGATCGTGCCGAGCGCCCTCGACCCGCGGGTCGGCCCTGAAGTGGCCGCCGCCGTGGCCTTGGCAGCCCGGCAGGACGGAGTAGCCTGACTCCCAGTCGGAGTTGGGAGAGCTCCGGCCGCATCCGTCCGTACCCGTCGGCAGGCAACGAAACCACCACCGTGTTGTTTCGTTAGCCCGTTGAGGGGTGGGCGATGACGCTCCGAAGCGCTACCGTCCCTCTCCTCGGGTGAATATTGCCCGTGGAGAGGGACGCCGTCTTTGGGTGCGGTCGGGCCGGTCATCCCTGCCGTGAACACGGGAAGGTGGGACCGTGCCCAAGCGGGTTGGACGCGCTCCGGTGGTGCTCGACCCTGCGCGCCCGCAGAGCGGAGACGTGGCGCTGGACGGCATCGAGCTACCCGAGGCACCCACGCTGCTCGTCGACCCCAAGGGCGTCGTGATGCGGGCGAGCCCCGCCGCGGTGGCGCTGACCAAGGCCGACTCCGCGGACGACCTCGTCGGCCGGTCCCTGGGCGAGCTGCTGCTGGGCAGCCCCGACGACCTGCGGCTGCACCAGGCCGACGGCGCGCTGGTGCCGGTCCGCGCGGTGCGCACGCAGGTGCCCGGCACCGGGCTGCACGCCGTGCTGCTGGTCGACGTCTCGGACCTGGCGCGGGCCGCCGAGGACCTGCGCGACGAGCAGCGCAGGCTGCGCACCGTGCAGCGGGTCGCCAAGATCGGCTCCTGGGAGTACGACCCGGACACCGGCGTCACGGTCTGGTCCGAGTCGCACTACGAGATGTTCGGCGTGCGGCCGGGGGAGGTCGTGCCCGGCGCGCAGGCCGTGCTGGACCTGGTCCACCCCGACGACTACGAGATGGTCGCCCGGTACTGGGCGAACCGCGAGTTCGACGGCAACCCGATCGACATCGTCTACCGGATCATCCTGCCGGACGGGCAGCTGCGCTGGATCCGCGGCGTGGCCGAGGCGAAGGTGAGGTCGGACGGCCGCACCGAGTTCATCACCGGCTACATCCGCGACATCACCGAGCAGCAGCTGGCCGACCGCGCCCTGGAGACCGAGCGTGCCCGGCTGCTGGAGGCGCAGCGCATCGCGCGCATGGGCAGCTGGAGCTACGAGGTGGCGACCGGCGCCCTGCACCGCAGCGAGGTGCTGCTGGAGATGTACGCCGAGCTGGGCGTCGAGCCGAACGCGCAGCTGCTGGCCGTGCACCCGGACGACCGGGCCGCGCTGTCGGGCCTGCTCCAGCGCGCGGAGGACGGCAGCACGGTCGAGGCCGAGGTCCGCAGCGAGTTCGGGGACCGCGTCTACGTGTGCCGCGCGCGGGCCGAGCTGGAGAACGGCAAGGTCAGCCACCTGCACGGCACCATCCAGGACGTCACCGAGGCCCGCGCGCTGGAGCGCCAGCTCCGCGACGACCGCCGCCGGCTCGCGGACGCGCAGAAGGCCGCGCAGCTCGGCGTCTGGGAGTGGAACCTGCAGACCGGCGACGTGGCGTGGTCGGACATGCTGGTCGACCTGTTCGGCGTGCCGCGCGACGAGCACACCCGCTACCAGACCTACCTCGACCTGGTGCACCCCGACGACCGCGCCTGGGTGGACGACCTGTGGCAGCAGCTGGCCACCGAGGAGGTGCCGATCCAGCTCGAGCACCGGATCGTGCGCCGCGACGGCAAGCAGCGCGTGTTCCGCTGCTACGGCGTGGTCGTCAAGGGCACCGACGGCTTGCCGCTCGCGGTCGGCACGGCGCAGGACATCACCGAGCAGCGCGCCGCCGAGACGAGGATGAAACGGTCCAGCCAGCGGTTCGCGGACCTGGTGTCGCTCACGCCGGTCGGCATCGGCCTGTTCGACGAGGGCGAGCGGCTGGTCGACGCCAACGACGCGCTGTGCGACCTGCTCGGCATGGACCTGGAGCAGCTGCGCGGCATGACCGCGAGCCAGCTCACCCACCCGGACGACCACGACCCGCGGCTCCCGTCGATCGACGAGATGTCCGCGCCGGGCGCCGAGCGCACGCACAAGGTCCCGCAGCGCATCCTGGTCCGCCGCGACGGCGTGCAGGTGTACTGCGAGCTGCACATCGCGCTGTCCGTGCAGGACGACGGCCGCCGGTTCTGGCTGATCGTGTTCCAGGACATCACCGAGCGCAGGCGCACGGCCGAGGCGCTGCGGCACCAGGCGACGCACGACGAGCTGACCGGTCTGCCGAACCGGGCGCTGGTCAAGGAGATGCTGGGCGAGCTGCTGGAGTCGCCGGACCGGTCGCAGGTCGCGGTGCTGTTCTGCGACATCGACAACTTCAAGCGGGTCAACGACTCGCTGGGCCACGACGCCGGTGACGAGCTGCTGGTGGCGCTGGCGCGGCGGCTGGAGGGCGGCCTGCCGGACGGCTGCACGGCCGCCCGCCTGTCCGGCGACGAGTACGTGATCATCTGCGAGAACCTCGACCAGGTCGGCGGCGTGCACGCGCTGGCCACGAAGGTCGCCGGGCTGCTGCGCACGGCGGTGCCGGTGCACGGCCAGCTGCTCCGGGTGGCGCCGACGAACGGCGCGGCCGTGCCGAACGGGTCCCGCGCGACCGGCAACGACCTGCTGCGCTTCGCCGACGCGGCGATGTTCGAGGCCAAGCGGTCCGGCGCGGGCCGGGTGTCGCTGGCCAGCGCGGCGCTGATCGCGTCGGCCGACCGGCAGGTGCACCTGGAGGGGCAGCTGCGCGAGGCGTTGCAGAACGACGGCCTGACGCTGCACTTCCAGCCGGTGGTCGGCGTGGACGGCGTGGTGCAGACCGCGGAGGCGCTGGTGCGGTGGCCGCACCCGGACCGCGGGCTGCTGCCGCCGGACGTCTTCCTGCCCGTGGCCGAGCAGGGCGACCTGCTGCGCGAGCTGGACCGGTGGGTGCTGCGGACCGCGTTGAAGGAGGCCTCGACCTGGCCCGAGCCGGGCGGCAAGCCGGTGTCGGTGGCGGTGAACCTGGCCGGTCTCGTGCCGGGTGACCCGGAGTTCGTCGACATCGTCGCGGACGCCATCGCGGAGGCGGGCATCCCGTGGGACCGGGTGGTGCTGGAGCTGGTGGAGACGGCGCTGGTCGACCTGCCGTCACGGGTGCGCCAGACGATGGGCGAGCTGGTGGACCGGGGCATCCGGTTCGCGGTGGACGACTTCGGCACCGGCTACTCGTCGCTGGCCCGGCTCAAGGACCTCCCGGCGCAGATCATCAAGGTGGACCGGCGGTTCGTGTCCGGTGTCGGCACCGACCCGTCCGACCTGGCCGTGGCCGCGGCGGTGGTCGACATGGCCCGCGCGATGGACCGCAAGTGCGTGGCGGAGGGCGTGGAGACGGCGACCCAGTTCCACGTGCTGCGCGGCATGGGCGTGGACACCTACCAGGGGTGGCTGTTCTCCCGGCCGGTGCCGCCCAAGGAGTTCCGCGCGGTACTGGCTCTCGGACCGTTGCACATTCCCCGTGCCGGGTGACCCTGGATACTCTTCCGGGTGAATTCGGAACGCATGATCGCTGACCTCGAAGCCAAGGCGCGCGACCTGGCCGAGCGGACCCGCGGGTTGCGGGACCGGATCCGGCGCGCGGAGGCCACCCAGCGGTCGCCGGACGGCGCGGTCACCGCGACCGTCGCGCCCAACGGGTCGCTGCGGCACATCGAGTTCTCGCCGGCCGCCGCGGGGTTCTCACCCGTGCGGCTGGGCGAGGTGGTGATGGACACCGTGCGGCGCGCGCAGGAGCAGGCCGCGCGGCAGGTCGTGGCGCACGTGGAGCCGCAGTTCGCCGGCACCGCCGCGATGGACTTCCTGACCGGTTCCGCACCGCCGGCCCCCTCCCCGTCGGCCGCACCGCCGGCCCCCGCCCCGCCGGCCGCCCCGGTGGTCGCCGCTCCGGCCGCCGCGCCGCGAGGGGCCGAACCCGAGCTGCCGTTGCCGCGCAGCCTGTGGGCGCCGGTCGACGAGCACGCCGAGCCAGCCGAGCCAGCCGAGCCCGACGTGCGCGCGGAGGCGGAAGTGCACGCCGAGCCCGTCGAGCTCGACGACGGATCCGGGACGGCGCCTCGGTGAGTGGTTTCCCGGTGCTGCGGTCGGGGGCGGCGGGGGAGCGGGACACCCTCGAACGCGACGTCGGCGTGCCCGGCCCGGACGTCGACCCGCTGTGCCTGCTCGACCGCGCCGGGCTCGGGTGGCTGGTCGAGCACGTCGGTCACCTGCGCGAGCCGCTGGACTGGCTGGCGGGCCACGGCGACCGGTTCGAGGACGCCGTCGCGACCTGGCGGCAGGTGGCCGGGACGCTGGACGGCATCGCGCGGCGGCGGGCCGGCGGCGGGTGGCTCACCGGGGAGATCACGGCGATGAGCCGGGTGTGCCGCGACGTGGCGTCGCACGTGGCCGAGGTGCGCGCGATCACCGCCGCGGTCCACGGCGTGTTCCGGGACGTGGTCGCCCTGTACGTCCGCGAGGTCCTCGACAACGCCACCGTCGCGTTCGCGGCGGCGGACCTGACGTGCGGCAGCTCGGTGTCGGACTTCGCGACCTGGGCGGTCGGGCGCGGCGCGGTCGTGCTGGACCGGATGACCCGGCGGCTGATCGGGCTGGTGCGCGTGATGGTGCTGATCGCGGCCGCGCTGAAGGCGTTGTTCGGCCTGGCGCGCGACATGCTGAAGGCCATCACGCGCTTCGGTGAGTGAACCTCGCACCCCGGTCGCGGTCGCGGACCGGGGAGGGGTCGGCGGCGGAGGTCAGCGGGTCGCGGACGCGCGGATCAGCGGCAGCAGCGCGGCGATCCGGTGCCGGGGCAGGTCGACCAGCCGCAGCTCCAGGTCGTCGTGCTCACCGATGCGCTCCCTCGCCTCCCGCTTGGTCATCGCGCCGTGCGTGGCGGTGACCAGCGCCTCGCGCCACACGTTGCCGAGCTTGCCGTGCGCGCGCATCAGCACCTCCCGCACGGCCAGCCCACCGGCGTCCAGCGTGCCCGCCAACACCTGGTCCGCGACCACCACGCAGTGCTTGCCGTCCGGAGTGGACCGCAGGAACCGCAGCGCGAACCTGGTGTCCACCAACGACTTCAGCCCCTGCTGGCCTGCCGCCGAGGCGACGTCCGGGTGGTTGTTGGGCACCAGCGCCGCCATCCGGCCGGGCGAGCAGGCCAGCAACGTCCGCAGCAGCCACGGCCCCGGGTCGCCGGAGAGGTCCACCGCCAGCGACGCCGCGCCCTTGCCGATCGGGTCGGCCCACCCCGGCGCGCGCGGCTTCGGCGGCGGGGAGGACTCGGGCCGCGGCGCGAGGTCGACCAGGGCCGCCAACGCCTCCGAACCCGGTCCGGACGCCTCCACGGACTGCGGGCCGTGCGTGTAGATGGACGTCCGGGCGGCCGACGGGGACGACGCCGAGCGCCGGGACGTGGGCCGGCACACGTACAGGTCGGCCGCGCTGCCGATGGCCTGCGCGCCGTCGAACCGGTGGAACGCGGGCAGGATCGCCTCGAACACCAACCCGAGCCGTTGCAGCTCCTGCTGCACCTTCAGGCCCAGGGCGGGCGTCCGGTCGCTGAAGCCGTACGCGAGCAGCACCCGGCCCCGGCCCTGGTCGGCCAGGCACTCGATCGCCCGGCCGGCGAACAACCCCATGCCCTCGGGCGTGTACGGCGGGTCGCTGAACACGAGGTCGGCCGACTCCAGCAGGGCGGGCGGCAGTCCGAACCGGAAGTCCGCGTGCACCGTCCGCACCGGCCACCCGCGTTCCGCGGCCCGCGTGGCGATGTGCTCCAGCAGCCGGTCGTCCACATCGACCACGACGACGTCCACCGCCGGGTTCACCGCGCACACCGCGAGCGAGGTCAGGTCGTGGTCGCCCAGGCACAGCAGCGTGCGCCCGGCCAGGTCGTAGGTGGTGTCCAACCACAGCGCGCGCTTCAGCGCCGTCTCCGCCGTCGCCTGCACGTGGTCCAGGGCGGACAGCGGCGGCGGCACGTCCGCGATGTCGGCCAGCACGGACCGCAGGTGCCCGGTGTGCCGCGACACCAGCGCGTCCAGCGGGTCGACCAGGTCGTCACCGGCCGCGAACCCCGCGTAGTCGGCGGCCTTGGCGGGCGCGAGCCGGTACCGGTCACCGCTGGTCTCCAGGTCGTCGCCGACCGCGGTCAGCAGCTCCTGCACCGTGCGCCGGGGCACAGCGGGAAGCCGAACCAACTCGGCCAGGGTGTGCCAGTCATCGGCCAGCAGGTCGAGCACGCGCCGCAGCTTGCGGGCGTGCACGCCGCGTTCGGTGAGGAGCGCTCGTACCGGTTCGGTGGCCACAACCGGTGCAGCCTACTGACCGGATGGTGAAACGCCGTGCCGCGGTCGGACCGACGGGCTAGGGTCGTTCGACGCTTGATGCCCATCGGCAGGAGGACCACGGGTGATCGAGTTCCGCGACGTGACCAAGCGGTTCGACGACGGGACCACCGCGGTGAACGGGCTCGACCTGGTGGTCGAGGCGGGCACGATCACGGTCTTCGTCGGACCGTCGGGGTGCGGCAAGACCACCTCGCTGCGCATGGTGAACCGGATGATCGACCCCACGTCGGGCACCGTCCTGGTGGACGGCGAGGACGTGCTGGGCGTCGACCCGCCCACGCTGCGGCGCGGCATCGGGTACGTCATCCAGCAGGCGGGCCTGTTCCCGCACCGGACCGTGCTGGACAACGTGGCCACCGTGCCGCTGCTCACCGGCTGGACCCGGCGCAAGGCCCGGCAGCGGGCCGCCGAGCTGCTGGAGCTGGTCGGGCTGCCCGCCGAGCTGGGCCGCCGCTACCCCGTGCAGCTGTCCGGTGGCCAGCAGCAACGCGTCGGCGTGGCGCGGGCGCTGGCCGCGGACCCGCCGGTGCTGCTGATGGACGAGCCGTTCAGCGCGGTCGACCCGGTGGTGCGGGAAGGGCTCCAGGACGAGCTGCTGCGGCTCCAGGCCGAACTGGACAAGACGATCGTGTTCGTCACGCACGACATCGACGAGGCCATCCGGATCGGTGAGAAGGTCGCGGTGATGCGCACCGGCGGCGTCCTCGCCCAGTACGCGCCGCCCGCCGAGCTGCTGACCCGGCCCGCGGACGACTTCGTGGCGAGCTTCGTCGGCAAGGACCGCGGCTACCGCAGCCTGTCCTTTGTGGACTCGTCCGGGGTCGTGGTGGCGGAGGTGCCCACGGTCGTCGCGGACGAGCCGGTCGAGTCCTCTTCGGACTGGCGGCTGGTGCTGGACGCCGACCGCAGGCCGCAGGGCTGGGTCGCGCCGGACTCGTCCGTCGTGCCCGGCGGCTCGCTGTACGAGGTGGGCGCGTCGATCCGGGGCGCGCTGGACGCCGCGCTGTCGTCACCGTCCGGGCTGGGCGTGGCGGTGGACGCCGAGGGGCGCCTGGCCGGCGTCGTCACGGCGCGGCAGGTGCTCGACGTGATCGAGAGCCGCCGTGGGTGACCTGGGGAAGTACCTCGGTGACGCGGGCACCAGGGCGGCGCTGCTGCAGATGCTGCTCGACCACGTCTACCTGTCGCTGGTGCCGCTGGTCGTGTCGGTGGTGCTGGCGATCGTGCTCGGCCTGCTGTGCCACCGGTTCCGGCAGGTCAACGCGACGTTGATCGGGCTGTCGAACGTGGTGTACACGATCCCGTCGCTGGCGCTGTTCGCGATCATCCCGGCGGTCATCGGCACGCAGGTGCTCGACCCGCTGAACGTGATCATCGCGCTGACCGTCTACACGACCGCGCTGCTGGTCCGGCCGGTGGCCGAGGCGCTGGCCGCGGTGCCCGCGCACGTCACCGCCGCCGCCACCGCGATGGGCTTCCGGCCGCTGCGCCGGTTCCTGACCGTGGAGCTGCCGCTGTCGGTGCCGGTGCTGGCCGCCGGGGTGCGGGTCGGCTCGGTCAGCAACATCAGCCTGGTCAGCGTCGGCGCGTTGATCGGCACGGGCGGGCTCGGCACGTTGTTCACCGACGGGTTCCGGCAGCGCTACCTCGCGCCGATCATCGTCGGCATCGTGCTGACCCTGCTGCTGGCGCTGGTGGTCGACCTGCTGCTGGTGCTGCTGCGCAACCGGTTGACGCCGTGGGCGCGGGCGGGGGGCAAGCCGTGATCTTCGCGGACGCGTTCGCGTGGCTGGTCGACCCGGTCAACTGGTCGGGCGGCAAGTCGATCCCGGTGCGGATCGGCATCCACCTGCTGTACTGCCTGGGCGCGGTGCTCGGCGCGTCGCTGATCGCCGTGCCGCTCGGCCTGTACGTCGGGCACACCGGTCGCGGCGGCGTGGTGCTGGTCGGCGGCAGCAACGCGCTGCGGGCCCTGCCGACGCTGGGCCTGGTCACGTTCCTCTACCTGGTCGCGGGCGGCGGCACGTCCGGCGTGCTGATCGGTCTGGTCGTGCTCGCGGTGCCGCCGATCCTGGCCGGCGCCTACGCGGGCGTGCAGGACGTGGACCGGGGCGTGGTGGACGCGGCGCGCGGCATGGGCATGACCGGCGCGCAGCGGCTGTGGCGGGTCGAGGTGCCCAACGCGCTGCCGCTGCTCGTCGGCGGTCTGCGCAACGCGACGCTGCAGGTGGTCGCCACCGCTTCGGTGGCGGCCTACGTGGGTATCGAGACGTTGGGGCGTCCCCTGCTGGACGGCCTGCGGGTGTTGGACTACGGGCAGTTCGTCGGCGGCGCGATCCTGATCGCGCTGCTCGCCGTCGTCCTGGACGTGGTGCTCGCGGGCGTCGGCCGGTTGGTCGTGCCCGCGGGTTTGCGGCTGTCCGCCCGGACCCGGCGCGCTGGGAAGGCGCGGTCGGGCGGGGCGGGGCCGAGGCGCCGGGGAGAGCCGGCGCCCGTCGAATCTGGAGGAAGCACGGCATGAAGCGCACGTTGGCCGTTGTCGTCGCGGCGGCTGCCCTGGTCGTCTCCGCGTGCGGGTCCAAGGAGGACCTGGGTGGGAGCGGCGACCAGGCAGCGTCGGGTGAGGTCGTGGTCGGTTCGGCCGACTTCACCGAGAACAAGATCCTGGCCGAGGTCTACGCCGGCGCGTTGAAGGCGACCGGCGCGAAGGTGTCGGTGCGGTCCGGCATCGGCGCTCGCGAGCTGGTCGTCAAGGCGTTGCAGGACAAGTCGCTCGGCGTGGTGCCGGAGTACACGGGCAACCTGCTCAACTACTTCGACAAGACCAACACCACCACCGAGGCCGAGGAGGTCTACACGGCGCTGAAGGGCAAGACGCCGTCGGGCCTGGAGGTGCTGGCGAAGTCGGAGGCGGAGGACAAGGACGTCCTGGTGGTCACCAAGGCCACCGCGGACGGCGGCGTGAAGTCCATCGCGGACCTCGGGGCCGGCAAGTACGCGCTCGGCGCGGCCGGCGAGTGGGCGCAGCGCTGGGAGGCCAAGGTCAAGGAGCTGTACGGCGTGACGTTCACCGAGATCAAGACCACCGACACCGGTGGCCCGATCACGGTCGACGCGCTGAAGGACGGCACCGTGCAGGTGGCCAACCTCTACACGACGTCCGCCGACATCAAGGCGAACGACTTCGTGGAGCTGGAGGACCCGAAGGTGATGTACCCGGCGCAGAACGTCGTGCCGCTGCTGCGGTCGGACGCGGTCGACGCCAAGGGCAAGGCGGCGCTGGACAAGGTGTCCGCGGCGCTCACCACGGAGAAGCTGGCCGAGCTGGTCAAGCGGGTGGACGTGGACAAGGAGACCGTCGCGAACGTGGCGGCCGACTTCCTGAAGTCCGTCAAGCTGTAGTTCCCTGCCGTCGCGGCCCGGTCCCCGCTGGGGGCCGGGCCGTCGCGCTGACCGGGGGTCCCCGACCTCAGGCCCGGCCGCCGATGCGGGTGGTCAGCTCGTCCGCCGCGCGGCGGGCCTCCGCCGCCAGCTCCGGCCACGTCTCGCCGCACTCCACCTCGCACACGTGCCGGAACGTCACGGTGATCGCGGCGATCGGGCGTTCACCGTGGTCGAAGACGGGGGCCGCCACGGACGCGAAGCCGTCCGTCACGTAGCCGTCCTCCACCGCCCACCCGCGCCTGCGCTCCACGGCCAGCAGGCGGCGCAGGGCGGGCAGGTTGTGCGGCCCCCGCCCGGTCCGGTCGACGAACGGGCCCGGGAACAGGGCCCTGACCTGCGCCGCGGGCAGCCGGCCCAGCACCGCCCGGCCCGACGCGGTCAGGTGGGCGGGCAGCCGCACGCCGACGTCCGACACGATCGTGGTCGGACGGCGGGGCTGCTCGCGCACCAGGTACAGCGCCTCCGCGCCGTGCAGCACGCCCAGGTGCGCGGTCCGACCGACGGCGTCCACCAGCCTGCGCAGCACGGGCCGCGCCAACCGCTCCAGCGGGTCGTGCCGCAGGTAGGCCGACCCGAGCTCGAACGCGGCCACACCCAGCCCGTAGCGCCGCTCCTCGGGGAAGTGCGTCGCGAAACCGGCCTCGGTCAGCTCCGCCAGCAGGTGGTAGGTCGTCGACCTGGGCAGGGCCAGCTCACGGGCGACCGCCGCCGCCGACAGCGGACCGGGCCTGCTCGCCAGCAGCCGCAGCACCGCGAGCCCCCGGCGCAACGCCGGCACGTCGCTGCTGCCTCCCACGGAACCCATTCTCAACAAAACCGCGGGACGGCGCATTGGAGGGGTATGACGACCAGCTTCGAGGACTTCGCCACCCGGCAGGTCACCCCGCTGCTGCGCTACGCCACCGTGTTGACCGGCGACCCGCACCTGGCTCAGGACGTGGTCCAGGAAGTCCTGCTGCGGGCGCAGCAGAAGTGGGCGCGCATCGGCTCGGTCGACGCGCCCGCCGCGTACCTCAAGAGGATGGTCACCAACGAGTTCCTGGGATGGCGCCGTCGCTTGAAGTCCCACCTGCCCCTGACCGGCGTGGACCCGCCCCAACCCGATCCCGCCGACCACTACGACGAGCGGGAGGCGATGCTCCAGCGCATCGACGCGCTCCCGCGCAAGCAGAAGGTCGCCGTCGTGCTCCGCTACTACGAGGGGTGCGACGACGCCGAGATCGCCGCCGTCCTGGGGTGTGCCCAGGTCACGGTCCGCAGCCACATCTCCCGCGCGCTGGCAGTGCTGCGCGCCGACGAACGCGTGAGGCACCCGCTGTGAACGAGACCACCGAAACCCTGATCACCGACGCCCTGCACCGCCGGGCCGAGCGCACGCCACCGCCGGGCGCGGTGCTCGCCGCCCTGCACCGGCCGCGCCGGACGCGCAAGCCGCTGCTCCTGGTGCTCGCCACCGCCGGCGCCACGGCCGCCGCGGCCGCGCTGGTGGTGGCCACCGTGAACGGACCGACCGCCGGCCAGGCCCCGCCCGCCCGGCAGCTCGGCACCACGTCGGCGCCCGAGCCCGTCCTGGCCGCGGACGTGCCGACCCGGGCCCTGGAGTACCGGCCGGGGGTCGTGCTCGACGGCTACACCGAGCGTGAGCGCGTCATCGGCCCGTGGGGCACGGCGCGGCTCTACGCGCCCGGTTCCACCGAGCCCGGCTCGCCGCTGGTCCGCTTCGGCGTCCTCACCGCCATCGCGGGCGACGTCGGTCCCAAGGTCGAGAACGCCCCGGTGGGGGACCGCACGACGGTCGGCGGCGCGGTGGCGGCCTGGTTCGGCGACAGCCTGTACTGGAACGCCGCCCCCGGCCACGTGCTCAGCGTCAGCCTGGAGGGCGTGACCGGCGTGGACGCCCGCGCCGAGGTGCGGCGGATCGCGGACTCCGTCGTCCCGGACACCACGTCGATGCGCATCCCGTTCTCGCTGAACCAGTACCCGTACGTCGAGGTCAAGGGCTCGGGCGCGGCCGACTGGACGATCGCGGGCACGAGCGACCTCGACGACGTCCGGTATGGGGCGGAGCTGCTGCGGACCGCCGACGCCCCGGCCGGTTCCACGCCCACGACCGTCGGCGGCAAGCCCGCGCACTACACCGCCGACGGGTTCGGCCTGCTCGCGGTCCAACTCGCGCCCACCCTGCAGGTGCGGGTGAAGCCGGACGAGTTCAAGACGCCCGACGGCACGCCGCTGCCGCCCGGCCTGGAGACCCGGCATGCCCCGGTCGAGGTGCTGGCCCGGGTGGCGGAGGCGCTCGTCGTGGACACCAACCCGGACGTGGCCTGGATCGGGACGCGGTAGCCCGTCTGGCATACCAGACACGATCGGCGGATGTCAGGTCGTGCGGATCCGGCTGCCGGGTTGAGATGGGCACATGCAGCAACCCGTGCAGCTGGGTCCGAAACCCCTGACCCGCGACGACGTCCACGCCGTGGCCCGAGGCGGCGCGCGCGTGGAGATCACGGAAGCGGCCCGTGAGGCGGTCACCACCGCCCGGTCGCACATCGAGCGCCTGGCGACCGCCGAGCAGCCCACGTACGGCGTCTCCACCGGCTTCGGGGCGCTGGCGGTCCGGCACATCC
>NZ_JBFAAX010000029.1:0-33610 GCF_040639995.1 Actinosynnema sp. NPDC023658
GTTGACCGGTACTAATAGGCCGAGGACTTGCTACGAAAATGCTACGCATCCACTGTGCGGTTCTGAGAGAGCCGAACCGGACCACCACGGTCCACCCTGCTGGTCGGGGTGGGTCGGGGTGCCTACGGGTTGGTAATTTCATAGTGTTTCGGTGGTCATAGCGGTTGGGGAACACCCGGTCCCATTCCGAACCCGGTAGTTAAGCCTTCCAGCGCCGATGGTACTGCACTCGTGAGGGTGTGGGAGAGTAGGACGCCGCCGAACAATTTTTCGCCTTCAGGGGCACTCGAGTAATCGGGTGCCCCTGAAGGCTTTTTGCGTTACGGTCCGATCGTGGCCGAGGTGACGAGACACGACGACCTTGCCGGGTTCTGGGCGTTGACCAAGGACTTCTTCACCGCAGACCCGGTGTTCCACACGGTGCCGATCGCGGCGGTGGACCGGTGGCTCAACCGCCCCGATCCGGATGACGAGCCACCGCTCCTGGTCACCGTCTCGGAGGACGGGGTGCTGGTGGCGGCGGCGCTGCGCACACCGCCGTGGCCCATGGCGATCTCCGGTATCGCACCGCAGTGGGTGGACGTCGTCGCGGACGCCCTGGCCGGTGAGGTCGAGTTGCCCGGCGTCAGCGGACCGCGGGACTCGGTGGAGGCGTTCGTCGTCGCCTGGGCCGCCCGGACGGGGTGCAGCGCCACCGAGCAGATGGCGATGCGCCTGTACGAGCTGGGCGACCTGGTCACACCGGACGTCCCGGGGGCCGCTCGCATGGCGACCGAGGACGACCTCGAGATGCTGAGCGAATGGCGCCGGGAGTTCGGCGTCGAAGCGACCACCCAGGTCGACGGCCAGGACATCACGGACCGGTACCAGAGGTTGCTGCGCGCCGGGATCGCCGCCGGCAACGGTCACCTGATCTGGCACCACGGTGACACGCCGGTGGCGTGGGCGGCGGCGAACGCGCCGGCGTCGGCCATGTCCCGCATCGGTCCGGTCTACACGCCACCGGAGCACCGCCGGCACGGGTACGGCGCGGCCGTCACCGCTGCCTGCGCGGCGTGGGCGCGGGAGAACGGGGCGGAGCACGTCGTGCTGTACACCGACCTGGCGAACCCGACGTCGAACTCGATCTACCAGCGGATCGGGTTCCGGACGGTGGTCGACTCGGCGGAGTTCGGGTTCATCCCGGCCGGTTGCTGAGCAGGTCGCCCGGTTGGCACTCCAGCACGTCGCACAGCGCGGTGAGCGTGCTGAACCGGATCGCCCGCGCCCGGCCGTTCTTGAGGACGGACAGGTTGACCACGGTCACGCCGACGCGGTCGGCCAGCTCGGTCAACGTCATCCCGCGTTCGGCCAGCAGCCGATCGAGGTGCACCTGGATGGTCACACTGTTCCTTCGAGGTCCTCACGCATCTCCGCGCTCGTCCGCACGATCTTCGCAAGCGTGAGCAAGCCGACGCCGGTGACCACCGCCCACCACGGCAGGTCCCAGTCGCTGAGGAAGGCGGTCGCCTCGACGTCACGGCTCGTGGCGCGTTGCAGCAGCCACCCGGCGGCGAACGCCTCGACGAGCGTCACCGCGGGCAGGGCCACGAGCACGAACACGCCGAACCGCTTGAGCCCGGCGGCCGTCGCCGCGGTGTGCACGCCGTCGCGGGATGCGCGTTCCAGCAACAACAGCAGCAGGAGCAGCGTGATCGCGTAGCCGAACGCGGTGGGCGCGGTGGTGAGGAACGCGACCACCCGTTCCCCGCCGGTCGGCTGCTGCAGGCAGATCAGGGCCTGTTCGACGGAGCTGGTGACGTCGGGGTGCAGGATGCCGCTGCTGCCGTGCCCGTCGGGTGGGAGCCCGGTCCGGAAGCACACCGGCTGCGAGCCGATGGCCCCGGTGATGGCGAACCAGGCGGTCGCGCCCGCGGTCAGGACGGCGGTGACCGACCACAGGAACCGGACGACCTTCGTCAACGGCCGCAGCACGTCCTGCTCCACCGCTCACACCGTCCCTTCCAGGTCGGCGCGCATCTCGGCACCCGAGCGGATGATCTTCGCCACGGACAGCAGCGCGATGCCGGTGATGATCGCCCACACCGGCACGTCCCAGCCACCGACGAACGACAGGGAGCCGGCGTCGTAGGTGACGGCGGCGTGCACGAGCGTGGTCCGGGCGACCGACTCCACCAGGGCCGCCACCGGCAGCACCCACAGCAGGAAGTGCCCGAGCCGGTTCACGCCGTGCGCGGTCCCGTCCGTGTGGATGCCGTCGCGGGCGGCGTCACGCAGCACCAGCAACAACAGCAGCAGCGCGCCGACCTGCGCGAGCGGCGTCGAGAACTCGGACAGGACGCCGAGCAGGTGCTGCCACGGGGCCGGGTCGTCCACGCACAGCCGGACCTGGTCGACGCCGTCCAGCCGGGCGCCCGCGGCCAGGTCGACGCCCTGGACGTCGTGCGGCCAGCTCCGCGCGGCGAAGCACACCGGGTCGGACAGGCCGACGGTCAGCCGCACCGCGGTCGCGAGCCCGAGCAGGCCCAGGCCGACCGACAACGCCACGGCCGTCACGCCCGTCAACGGTTCCAACAAGTTCTTCCTCGACATGACATGCCCCCCGCATATCGTTTATCGATGTTATCGAGAAACGATACCCCCGAAAACCTCCCGCGTCACGGGCCGGTTGCGGGCGTGGGAGGAGAACACCAGGGACGTGGTCGTGTCGCCGTAGCGCTGGGCCTGCTCCACGAACTGCTCCAGCTCGACCGTCGACCGGCACACCACGCGCAGCAGCCAGCAGTCGTCACCGGTCACGTGGTCCGCGTCGCGCACCTGCGCCATGGTCACGACCCGTTCCCGGAAGCGGGGCGTGTCCAGGCTGCGCACCCGCACGCGGACGATGGCCTCGATCGGCAGCCCGAGGCGCTGCGGGTCGACCACCGCGACGTACCCGGTGACGATCCCGGCCTGCTCCAGCCGCCGCACGCGCTCGGTCGTCGCGGGCGCGGACAGGGACACCCGCTTGGCCAGCTCGGTGAACGTCATCCGCCCGTCCTGCTGGAGCAGCTCCAACAACTTCCAATCCAGGTCGTCCAGTTCCACCGTGGAATCGTAAGCGGGAGGCGCTGAACACCTGGACTTCCCCATGGGGTCGAACGCGCTGGTCAGCGACGATTCACCCATGACGAACACGCTCCGCACCCCCGCCGCCGACCCCGCTGCCGCCGCCGAGTTCTTCGCCGCGGAACTCGCCTTCGAGGCCGACCCGGACGACGTCGTCCGCGACCTGGAGGCCGGTGCGACGGCGGGTTTCCGGTTGGTCGAGACGCGCAGTCCCGAGGCGTTCGCCCGCGTCCGCATCCCCGGCGCGATCAACCTGCCGCACTGGGAGATCGACGAGACGACGACGGCCGGCTGGGACCGCGACCTGGTCTACGTCTGCTACTGCGAGAGCTTCCAGTGCAACGCGGCCACGAAGGGCGCGCTGAAGCTGTCGCGGTTGGGGTTCAAGGTGAAGCGGTTGGCCGGTGGCATCACGACCTGGCAGGCCTCCGGCTACCCCGTCGAGGGGGAGGGCGCGGTGGCGGGCCTGCACGGGATCTCCTGCGACTGCTGAACTAACCTCGGTGGGGTGACGCGACTGCTCGTGCTGCAACCCGACCACGACGACCCGCCCGCCCGCCTCGGTGAGTGGCTGACCGCCGCCGGGGCGGTGCTGGACGTGGTGAAGCCCTACGAGCAGCCGCTGCCGGACACCCTGGACGGTTACCAGGGCGTGGTGTGCCTGGGCGGTGTGATGGGCGCGCTGGACGACGTCACGTACCCGTGGCTGGCGGACGTGCGCAAGCTGTTGTCGCACGCGGTGTCGAAGCGGGTGCCGCTGCTCGCGATCTGCCTGGGCGCGCAGCTGCTGGCCGCGGCCACCGGCGGGCAGGTGCGGCGCGGGCCGCAGGGGCCGGAGATCGGCGTGCAGCTGGTGGCCAAGCGGGACGCGGCGAGCGGTGACCCGTTGTTCAGCGACCTGCCGTGGACGCCGGACGTGTTGCAGTTCCACGAGGACGAGGTGTCGTTCCTGCCGCCGACGGCGGTGCTGCTCGCGTCCTCGCCGAAGTGCGCCAACCAGGCGTTCCGGATCGGTGACCGCGCTTACGGCGTGCAGTTCCACATCGAGACCACGCCGGAGCTGGTGCTCCGCTGGGCGGCGGGGTACGAGGGCAGCGCCGGGCTGCGTCCGGGGGTGCTGGACCCGGAGCGGCTGGAGCAGGGGCACGAGGACATCCGGGAGGCGTGGCAACCGTTTGCCGAACGATTCGTGCGCCTGGCGGCCGGTGAGCTGACGATCCACCGGAGCCTCCCGCTGGTGTGACGAACATCCGTTGTTGGTCGAGTTCACCTGTTGGACAGGTAGCGTTCACGGCGTAGTTGTGAGCATTCATCGACCAGACAGGTAGCGTTTACCTTCGACTGTGTCGATTCAGTTGGAGGAATCAGCGTGGATGCCTCGCTCCTCGTCATCATCGTGGTCATCACGGCCTTGGTCTTCGACTTCACCAACGGCTTCCACGACACCGCGAACTCGATGGCGACCTCCATCGCCACCGGCGCCTTGCGACCGCGCACGGCCGTCGCGTTCTCCGCGGTGTTGAACCTGGTGGGCGCGTTGTTGTCGGTGGAAGTCGCCAAGACCATCTCCGGCGGCATCGTCGACGACGCCCGGATCACGCCGGCGATCGTGTTCGGCGGCTTGATCGGCGCGATCATGTGGAACCTCGTGACGTGGTACGTCGGGTTGCCGTCGAGCTCGTCGCACGCGCTGTTCGGCGGCCTGATCGGGGCGACCTGGATCGCGTCGGGCGCGGACGCGGTGCACTTCGGCAAGGTCGTGGACAAGGTGGTGGCGCCGGCGATCGCCGCGCCGCTGGTGGCGGGCGTCGTGGCGATGCTGGCCACCCACCTGACCTACCGGATGACGTCGCGGGCCCGGAAGTCGGTGACGGACCGGGGTTTCAAGGCCGGCCAGATCGCGTCCGCGGCGCTCATGTCGCTCGCGCACGGCACGAACGACGCGCAGAAGACGATGGGCATCATCACGCTCACGCTGATCACCGCGGGCACCCTCTCGCCGGGTGCGGAACCGCCGCTGTGGGTGATCCTGAGCGCGGCCGTCGCGATCGCGCTGGGCACCTACCTGGGCGGTTGGCGCATCACCCAGACCCTCGGCAAGGGCCTGACGACGATCGAGGCGCCGCAGGGCTTCGCCGCGCAGACCAGTGCGGCGACCGTGATCATGGCGTCGTCGCACCTGGGGTTCGCGCTGTCGACGACGCACGTCGCGTCCGGCGGGATCATGGGGTCGGGCCTGGGTCGTCAGCGCGGTGGCGTGCGGTGGGGCGTGGCGGGTCGGATGGCGGCGGCGTGGGGGTTGACGCTGCCGGCGGCCGGTCTGGTGGGCGCGTTCGCGGGCAAGGTGGCGTCGCTCGGCACGCTCGGCGTGGTGGCGGTCGCGTTGGTGGGCATCGGGGTGGCGACGGCCATCTGGTTCCTGTCCCGGCGTGAGCCGGTGCGGCCCGAGCACGTGGTGGACGAAATCGCGGCGCAGGCCGAGACGCACAAGGTGGCGGCGTGAAGATCGACTGGGCGGCGTTGGGCACCGTGTTCGCGGTGAGCCTCGGGATCGTGCTGGGGCTGGTGCTGCTGTTCTCCGGCGGGCTGCGGGCGTGGTCGGCGCGCGAGGTGGCGCACGAGCAGGGGGTGTCCACCGCGAGGCCGACGGCCGTGGCGGCGGCCTGCCTGCTGGCGTGCGTGACCGTGGTGTTGTTCGGCATCTACTTGATCGTGGCGAGCTGATCGGTCCCGCGACCCCCGGGCGGGTTACGGTGTTCGTCGATGACCGATCCAGCCCGCCTCCCCACGTCCCCCGCGCGGTTCGGCCTCACCGAGGCGCGCAGCGGTGAGCACCTGCGTGCCGCGGGGTGGTGGGAGGGGCGCCGGCCGACGGAGGGCAACGAGCCGCTGCTGGTGGCGCTGTCCCGCAGCCCGGACCCGGACCTGGCACTGCTCGGGATAGACCGGCTGCGCGTCGCGCTCGGTGACCGGTGGCCGGAGCTGGACCAGGCGTTGCGGGACGGCGAGGCGTTGCGCGGCCGGCTGCTCGCGGTGCTGGGTTCGTCCACGGCGCTGTCGGACTTCCTGGTCGCGAACCCCGACCGCTGGCGCGGCCTGGTCGACCCGGACCCGGTGGACGCGGGGGCGTTCGCGCCCGTCCTGGTCGCTGCCGTCGAGGGGCTGACCGGCGCGGAGGCGGTGCGGGCGCTGCGGCTGGAGTACCGGGCGCTGCTGTGCCGGATCGCCGCCGCGGACCTGGCGCACGTGGTGGAGCCGGACCAGCTGTACGTCAACTACGACGACGTCGTCGGGCTGCTGTCGGACCTGGCGGTGGCCGCGTTGCGGGCCGCGCTGGACGTCGCCGCGCGGCAGGTGCCGCGGTCGGACGAGTGCCGGCTGGCGGTGATCGCGATGGGCAAGTGCGGCGCGCGGGAGCTGAACTACGTCAGCGACGTGGACGTGGTGTTCGTCGGTGAGGGCGACCTGGCGGTGGCGACCCGGTTGGCGGGCGCGGTGATGCAGGTCGCGGGCCAGGCGTGCTTCGAGGTGGACGCGGCGCTGCGGCCGGAGGGCAAGGCGGGCGCGCTGGTGCGCACCCTGGACGGCCACGCCACCTACTACCAGCGGTGGGCGCGGACGTGGGAGTTCCAGGCGCTGCTCAAGGCCCGGCCGGTCGCGGGGGACGAGGAGCTCGGGCAGCGGTACATGGACGTGGTGCGGCCCCTGGTGTGGACGGCCGCGGAGCGGGAGAACTTCGTGCCCGACGTGCAGGCGATGCGCCGCCGCGTCGAGGACCACGTGCCGGTGGGCCTGACCGACCGGGAGCTGAAGCTGGGGCGCGGCGGGCTGCGGGACGTCGAGTTCGCCGTGCAGCTGCTCCAGCTCGTGCACGGGCGCGGTGACGAGGAGCTGCGCATCACCACGACGACGCAGGCGTTGGCGGCGTTGGGGCGTGGCGGGTACATCGGTCGCACGGACGCCGCCGACTTCGGCCGCGCCTACCGGTTCCTGCGCACGTTGGAGCACCGGTTGCAGTTGCAGCGGCTGCTGCGCACGCACCTGTTCCCGGCCGACGACGACGGTGCGGCGCTGCGGTGGTTGGCGCGTGCGTCGGGGTTGCAGGCCGAGGGCGGGCTGTCGGAGGGCCAAGTGCTGCTGGCCGAGTTCCGCAAACGCGCGAACCAGGTGCGCAGGCTGCACGAGAAGCTGTTCTACCGGCCGTTGCTGCAGGCCGTGGCGAACGTGCCGACGGAGGCGTTGCGGCTGACGACGTCGCAGGCGGCGGCACGGCTGGCCGCGCTGGGTTACGCCGCGCCGGACGGGGCGTTGAAGCACATCGAGGCGTTGACCAGGGGTGTTTCCCGGCGGGCGCGGATCCAGACGGCGCTGCTGCCGGTGCTGCTGGACCTGTTCGCGACCACACCGGACCCGGACCGGGGCCTGCTGGCGTACCGGAAGGTGTCGGAGGCGTTGGCCGAGACGCCCTGGTACCTGCGGCTGCTGCGGGACGAGGGCACGGTGGTCGACCGGCTGGCCGCGCTGCTGGGCACGTCGAAGCTGGTGCCGGACCTGCTGGTGCGGGCGCCGGAGGTGCTGCCGCTGCTGGCGGACACCGAGGCGCTGGTCGGCCGCGACCCGATGACCATCGGCAACCCGCTGCGCAGCGCCGTGTCCCGCTACAACGACCTGGAGCGCGCGGTGACCGCCGCCCGGTCGCTGCGCCGCCAGGAGCTGCTGCGGGTGGCGTCGGCGGACCTGCTCGGGCTGGTGCCGCTGCGCACGGTGTGCGTGTCGCTGTCCGAGGTGTGGGTGGCGGTGCTGGGGGCGGCGCTGGACGCGGTGGTGCGGTCGGCGGGTCCGCCGTCGGCGTCGATCGCGGTCATCGGCATGGGTCGGCTCGGCGGGCGCGAGCTGGGGTACGGCTCGGACGCCGACGTGCTGTTCGTGTGCGAGCCGGTCGAGGGCGTGAGCGATCCGGACGCCGCCCGGTACGCCTCCTCGGTGGTCGAGCAGGTGCGGCGGCTGCTCAGCGCGCCGAGCCAGGACCCGCCGTTGCAGGTGGACACGGACCTGCGGCCGGAGGGCAGGCAGGGGCCGTTGGTGCGCACGCTCGACTCCTACCGGGCCTACTACGCGCAGTGGGCCGAGCTGTGGGAGGCGCAGGCGCTGCTGCGGGCCCGGTTCATCGCCGGTGACGCCGAGCTGGGCGCGCGGTTCATCGAGATGATCGACCCGGTGCGCTACCCCGGGTCGGGACTGGACGGCGGGGCGGTGCGGGAGATCCGCCGCATCAAGGCCCGCGTCGAGGCGGAACGGCTGCCGCGCGGCGCCGACCCGTCCACCCACACCAAGCTGGGGCGCGGCGGGCTGGCCGACGTGGAGTGGACCGTGCAGCTGCTGCAGTTGCAGCACGCGTTCGAGGTGCCCGCCCTGCGCACGCCGTCGACCGTGCGCGGGCTGCGCGCGGCCACGGAGGCGGGGCTGGTGTCGGAGGAGGACGCGGTGGCGCTGCGGGACGCGTGGGTGATGGCGACCGAGGCGCGCAACGCCGTCGTGCTGGTGCGGGGCAAGGCCGGTGACCAGCTGCCCACGGCCGGGCGGGACCTGGCCGCGGTGGCGTCCGCGATGGGGCACCCGGGTGATCCCGGCGAGTTCCTGGACTCCTACCGGCGCACGACGCGGCGCGCGCGGGCCGTGATCGAGCGCATCTTCTACGGTTCCTGAACACTGGGGTGCGTGAAAGCGATCGCGCAGACCGAATTCGGAGATGCCGAAGTCCTCGTCATGCGGGAGCTGCCGGACCCGCCGATCGGCCAGGACCAGGTGCTGGTCGAGGTGCGTGCGGCCGGGGTGAACCCGGTCGACCGGCTGGTGCGCATGGGGTACGTGGCCGCGTCGGTGCCGCACCACTTCCCGCTGATCCCCGGCTGGGACGTGGCGGGCGTGGTGCGTGCCGTCGGACCCGCGGTCGACGGGTTCGCCGTCGGTGACGAGGTGTTCGGCTACCAGCGCAAGGACCACGTGCAGAACGGCACGTACGCGGAGCTGATCGCGGCGACCGAGCGCGGCTTGGCGCACAAGCCGCCGTCGCTGTCGTTCGAGGAGGCGGGCGGGCTGGCGCTGACCGGGCTGACGGCGTTGCAGGCGTTGCGGAAGGTCGGGGTGTCCGAAGGCGACACGGTGCTCGTGCACGCCGCCGCGGGCGGTGTCGGGCACCTGGCCGTGCAGGTGGCGCGGATCCTGGGCGCGTCACGCGTCATCGGGACGGCGTCGCCGCGCAACCACGACTTCCTGCGGTCCCTCGGCGCGGAGCCGGTGACCTACGGCGACGCGCTGGTGGGCGAGGTGGCCGAGCTCGTCGGCGGTGACGGGTTGGTCGACGTGGCGTTCGACTGCGTCGGCGGGCAGGCGCTCGACGACTCGCCGGCGCTGGTGCGCGACCCGTCCCGGATCGTGTCCATCGTGGGCACCAACGTGCTGGAGCTGGGTGGTCGGTACGCCTACGCCAAGCCGGTGCGGGCCGACCTGGACTGGTTGGCCGAGCAGGCGGGCAAGGGGGCGTTGAAGGTCGAGGTGCAGCAGGTGTTCCCGCTGGAGCAGGCCGCGGAGGCGCACCGGCTGCTGGAGGGCAAGCACGTGCGCGGCAAGATCGTGCTGACCGTGTGACCGGGTAGTGCGGTGAGACCCGGTGGTGAAGGGCCCCCGTCGACGGCGGGGGCCCTTCGCTGCCTCACTCCTCGTCGGCGGTCGGGACCGAGGTGAGCAGTTCGACGATCCACTCCTCGACGAGCGAGTCGTCGGACTCCTCGTCCTGGACGAGGCGGTTCGACACGCGGACGCCGAGACCGAGCACGTCGGCGGCGCCGATCGCCTCGATCGCCTCGGCGGCGGAGTCGAAGATGTTCGTGGACAGCACCTGCGCGGGGGTTGCGACGTCATCAGACACGGCGCGACCCTAACCGCCCGCCCCGATAGGGGGACGGGCAGCCCTGGTGTCGACGCCGTGTTCACCGGGGGCTACGCACCGTCGAACTGGGGCTCGCACGCATTGACTATTGGTGTTCCTTATGCCGAGACTAACGGCGCTCCTGGGGGAGATTCCCGTTCGCACGCGTGCGCCCGGACGAAGGACGTCATGGACGACGAGATCCACCACCGCAAGAAGAGCAGCGCGGCCCTGAGGATCAGCCTGGTCATGCTCGGCGTGCTGGTCCTGCTCGGGGTGATCCAGGCGGTCGTCGCGGGCACCGTCGGCGTGGGCGCGTTGAGCGTCACCCTGCGCGAGTCCTCTTCGGCGGTCCCCACCACGCGGGCGACCACGTCGGACGACACCGCCGGCCTGGACGGTGCGGTGGGCACGGCCCCGGGGACGTCCTCGGAGGAGGCTCCCGAGTCCCCTGTGGAGAGTGCGGTCCTCATCGGGTCGTGGAAGCAGGCGCGCGGCCTGCTCACCGTGGAGGTGACCAAGGTGGAGAACGTCGGTGGCCGCATCAGGGTGTTCGTCACCGCGGTCAACGCCAGCACCGCGAAGATGGACCTGCCCGTCGCGTCGGTCACGGCCGTCGACGACGCGGAGCGCGACTACAGCGCGACCCTGTCGACCAGCCGGTGGCCCACGACGATCGCGAAGAACGGCAGCATCAACGGGTTCCTGGAGCTGGACCGGAAGGTCGGCGCCGACAGCACGTCGTTCTCGCTGACGTTCGGCGGGATCATCGGTCAGCTCGCGCCCACCGGCGGCGAGGTCACCGTGACCGGCATCCCGGTGCCCAGGTAGGTGGACGTCCTCCTCGGTGTCGTCCTCGGGCTGCTCGGCCTGTGGCTGGTGCTGCTCGCGGGCCTGTTCCTGGTCCGGCCGCGCGGTGACGTGCTGTCGCTGGCGGTGCGCCTGCTGCCCGACGTGCTGAGGTTGGTGACCCGCCTGGCGCGTGATCCGGGCGTGCCGCGGTCGGTGCGGGTGCGGTTGTGGCTGCTGCTCGGGTACCTGGCGCTGCCGTTCGACCTGGTGCCCGACTTCATCCCCGTGCTGGGGTACGCGGACGACGTGATCGCGGTGGCCTGGGTGCTGCGTTCCGCGGTCCGCGCCGCGGGGCCGGACGTGCTCGCCTCGCACTGGCCCGGAACGCCCGAGGGCTTGGCCGTCGTGCGTCGGCTGGCGGGTGTCCGGTCTCCGGACGGTGAGTAACGGCGTGGCAGCGGTGGGCGACTACCCCGGGTGAGGGAGGGTGTCGCCATGGAGAACGATCGTGGGCATCTGCGGGGGGAGCCGCGCCGGGGCGAGGAGGTCGATCCCGTCACCGGCGAGGTCATCGGCGTCGTGGTCGAGAACGACGAGCCGACCGACGTGCCGATCGATCCCGGCGATGAGTCGTACGAAGGGCTCAGCCCGCAGCCGGCCGGTGGGGGCTACCGGTACCTCGACTCGGAACCCGGTGAACCGCCGCCGGTGCGCGGCGACACCCGCTGATGGTGCCGCAGACGCTGGGCGCGGTGGCGTCGTTCCTCGCGCTGGTCGCGCCCGGCATCGTGTTCGAGCTGCTCAGGGAACGCAGGCGTGCCGGTTTCAAGGAGACGCCGTTCCGCGAGGCGTCCCGGGTCGCCCTCGGCAGCCTGGCGTTCACGCTGGTCGCGTGCACGCTGCTCATCGCGGTGGGTGCCGCCGTCCGGGCGCTGTTCGGCGTGGACGTCGTCGTCGACCTGGACCGCCTGGTCGACGGTGGCGCGGCGTACGTGCGGGCCCACCTGCCCCTGGTGCTCACCTCGGTGGTGGCCGAGCTCGTGCTGGCCTGCGCCGCGGCCGCCGCGCTGGACCAACTGCTGGCCCGACGCCGTCGTGAGATCACGTCGGTGCAGCAGCAGACCGCGTGGCACCAGGTCTTCCGCCGCGACCGCCCGGCGGGCAGCGTGCCGTGGGTGCACGTGCACCTGGTGGACGGCACGTCGTTCTTCGGCTTCCTCCGCTCCCACACCGCGTCGGGCGTGCCGGAGGAGCGCGAGATCGTGCTGGAAGGCGTCTCGATGACCTACCTCGGCAAACCCCTCGACGGCGAGGACGCGCACGTGGAGGACGTCATCGGTGAACGCTGGGCCCGCGTCGTGATCCCGTCCGCCCAGATCAAGTACCTCCGCGTCCAGTACCGCGACCAGGAGTCGGGCCAACTGGTCGACACCCGCACCCGCGCGCCGGCGGCCGGGTGACGCGGTACCGGTCCTCGTGCACCGGCGGGCGTGGACGTCGAGAAGGCCGAAGGCCCGGTGACTGGTTCAGTCACCGGGCCTTCGGCCTGTGGAGGCTTCGACGGCCTCTCCAGCTCACACGGCCTGGAGGCGGCCTGGGTGGGGCTCAAGACCTGCCGGTCAGAGCCCCGCGTCGATCACACGTCGTAGGACTGTCAGCGGTCGGCGGTGACCTGCGGTTCGACCTATCGCACCATGCCTGACCTGCTTGTTTCCGCTCGACGTTCACCGTCGTTGACCAACACTGATCCACGTCTGACGGCCTGGAGACGGCCTGATCATGCTCAGAGCTTCTGACAGCTTGGAGGTGCGGAGCCAACGGCAGCTCGCCGCCTCTGGCCTGTGCCCGGTTTGGTCCTGAGTGACGCTACGGCCCTTGTTGAGCTGGGCGAATCACACTAACCGCGTGGCTCGGCGAGGGGCATGACTAGTGGTCGTATTGCCCAGGCTGGCTGAGCCGTCGGGTGTTTGAAATCCTGACAGTAGGGTGTAAGGTAAAACTGGGGTTAGTGTCTCTCTTGGCAGGCAGCAGACCTAAGGTGATCTTGCTGCAGAGCATTGTAGGCACACTGGAGTAGACGGAAATGATCGTTCTCAGCCCCGATTATTTCAAGCTCGGAGACATTGTTAGCGTCCGCTGGGATGACGTCTGGATTGCAGGCCGTGTAATCGCGTGCGTCGAATCCGTGCGACATGAAAGGCAAAAGCGTTTATTCGACCGGTATGGCGAGAGCGCCATTCCGGGGCTCGCGATTGCGCCACCGGACGAGTCTTGCAGATGTGCAATTAGGGTTGCATTCAATAACCCATATTACGATGTCACACTTTGGCGGGTTCGATTCTTTCATAAGGGAATGCCTCTGTATGATGACTTCGAGGCGGAAGATGTTAGGCTCGACGTGCACGACCCGAATTGGGATGCGTTCGCCATCGAGCCGTATGCTGGTGCTCACGTGCATCGTGAGCGTGGGATGTATCCTGATGGATCCTATTACAAAGCGGGCGACCCCATTTGGGTGTGGGAAAACAAAAGATGGCATCCGGCGCTGGTGGTAAGCGTTGGCCGCTGGGTTTCCGTGCGGTACCTCAACGGCTTTCGTGATCGCAAAGGAAATAGTTCTAAAAGCTATCGAACGTGGCAAATTTGGCCAATTGTAAGTGAGCCTTCAGCCGCTTTCAGGGGCAAGGTCGAGCGATTCTTGTGACGGCACATGCTGTCTTCGGATGACCTTTGATGCAACCTTGACCTGTCTTCGGTCATTCAAGCGTCGGCAAGGCGGCGGAGCCGTCGCGGCAGTCGATCGCCGTGCCCAGCGCTGGTAGCCGTGTGACCGCGCGATCGTTCCGACCTTGGTGGCTGGAAGTAGCTTGGTGGCAGCTCGCATCGGTATGGTGCGCCGCCTTCCCAGCCACGTGCACCGGCTCCGCGCGCGGCCGACGGGCGGAGCGAAGCGGGAGCCCGGCGTGTCGCGATGCGGGGAGTCGGTGCAAACGTGAGGCGGGACTGGCCCGCGCGTCGCCGCAGGCGGCGCGCCTTGATCCCATAGAGCCAAATTCGGCAGAGCTACCAGGAACGCACGATGCGGTCGAGGGTCGCCATGCTGGTGGTGATGGCGCTCGGACGTTCGGTCGCGAATCGTTCGGCTTTGCCGGGCTTGTTGGCGTAGCCGATGGAACGGGTTCCGGCGGCGTTGGCGGCGCGTAGGTCGGTGAGTGAGTCGCCGACCAAAGTGCACTTCGATGGCGGAACCGTGAGGGCCTCGGCGGCCTGGTCGATTAGCTGCGGGCTCGGCTTCAAGGCCGCAGGATCGGGTTCCGTACGGGCGGACACAGTGTGCACTAGGTGCACGAGGTTGTGCAGGTGAAGATAAGCGTTGACGGCTGCCTGCGAGTTGTTGCTGACGACTGCGAGCTTGCGGCCTGTCGCGTGCCAAGCGTGGATGAGGTCGTGTGCGCCTAGTGTCGGCTCGGCGGTGGCCACGGCCTCGACCTCGTGGGCGCGTAGTGCGGCTTCGAGGTAGTGAGCTTTTCCGGTGCCAAGGGTGGCGGCGTAGCTGAAGACATCGAACGGGTCTTCGGTCTTCTCGATCTCGGCAGGCAGCTCCTGATGTCCGCCGTCGGCAAGGACTTTGCGGAGCTGACTGGCGACGTGGTGCGCGGGGAGACTCGCGAAGATCGAGCAGATTGGGCCGTCGAAGTCGAGGAACAGGGCATCGGTGGTCATCAGGATGGCGTGTAGAACCTCCGGCTGATCCATCGATACCGGCTCGGTCGTCACCGCTTGTACTCCGTGGAGATGGTGTTCCACAGGCTGTCGAACCAGGTGCGGGCCTGGTCGACGTATTGGCTGCCCGTGCTGGTGTCGTCGTCGGTGGTGCTGTGGTGGAAGAGGATGGCGTCCTTGCCCATCAGGTCGTAGATGGCCTGGGGTTCTCCGCCCAGTGAGAGGACGTGTTCGCGGACCGGGTAGAAGCCGAAGAAGGCTTCGTCGTTGTTGATCAGGTAGAGCTTGAAGAGTGGCGCTGCTGGGTGGACGCGGACCTCTGCGGTGGCGTCCTTGACCAAGCCGAGTTCGCCCAGCTCGGTCACGTTGTCCACGATGGCGAGGGTGTGGCGGCGCATGATCTCGGCGGCGCGTTCGCGGAAGGCGGGGCTGTCGGAGCGGTCCTCGACGGTGCACGGCACGGACCACGGGACGGTGGGATCCGGAACCAGGATGCGGACGTGGATCGTCTCGGGCGTGAGTCGGCCGATGCGGATCTTGTCCAGCGGCTCCTGAAGGATGCCGTGAAGGGTCTCGCCGGAGAACCCGGCGAAGTCGATCGTCACGCGGTCGGACGTGAACGCCTGCTCGATGTGAGGGCGTAGGCCGACCGGGCGCTCGGTGCGCTCTCGGACGAACACGCCGCTGCCCTGTCGGGAGACGATCAAGCCCTCGTCGCGCAGTTCGCGTAGCGCGCTCTGCACGGTCATCGGTGCGACGTCGTACTTCTTCGCCAGCTCCGCGCGTGACGGCAGCTTGTCACCCGCCTTGAACACCTTGGTCAGGATGGCGGCGCGCAGAGCGTTGGCGACCTGCACGTACGGCGGTCGCGGGTCATCCGGGTCGAGTGCCATGACTCCTCGTCTGGGTCGTCCAGTGCAAAGCGGGACGCAAAGCGCCGCAAAGCGGTCTGTTCGCACATGTTCGCAGCGTCGGTTCGCACTTGGCTAGACCGCCTAGAGAGCTAGCTCGATCGGCTGACGTTCGACACCTGCTTGACTTGGCTAGCCAAGCTGTCTTACTCTCGTCACATGGCTAGCCTGTATAGGCAGGCTGGCAAAGTGACGGAGGTGGCTGGTGGCGGTTCCATATGGGAGTCGGTTCGAGGCGTCGTTCGACCAGGTCTTCCCACAGGGAGCGCTGATGGTCGGTGAGGTCGCGCCGGACATGGAGTACATGAGCGCAGAAGACAAGGGACGCGGGCGGCAGGCCAAGCAGCGCGTGGACGAGCGCACGGGCAAGCGTCAGTGGAAGGTCGTGGTCACGGACCCGTCCGCCGAGAAGGAGCGGGACGCTTCGGTGACGGTGACGATCCTGGCCGACGTGCAGCCGGTGCCGCCGCAGGCCGTGCAGGTGATGCCCGGTGTCGAGGTCCGACCGGTGGCGTTCGAGGGCCTGACGGTCGAGCCGCGGGTGATGGGGGATCGGTACAAGTACCAGGGGTTCACGATCCGGGCTACGGCCATCGCGTCGCCGCAGGTGGGCGCTGCTCCCAAGCGTGCGGAGAAGCCCCAGGGCGAGCAGAAGGCGGCTTGAGGTGGCGCGGCCGTCTCGTGAGGCGGTCGCCCGTTGGAACCTCGCGTACGCGGAGCAGACCGAGGCCCTGTTCGCGGCGTCCAGTTCGGACGCCCGGTTACCGGTGCTTCGGCTGGCTGAAAGCTACGCGGCGGTGGCGTGGGCGTGGCGGATCCTGGCCGCTGATCTGGGCGTGCCCTTGTGGGCTCGTCACGCCTGTGCCGTCGCTGCCGAGGAGTTCGATCGTCGGGCGCGGATCGAGCGTGCCCGTGTCAACCCGGACGAGGACGGGACATGAGCAAGGACCAGCGCGTTTCGCAAGACGAGCTGTGGCGCAGGGCGCGGGCTGTCACGACGTTGCAGGGTGCGCATGAGGCACTGGTGAAGGTGATGCCCGCGCCGGCGGCGGATCGAAGGCTGTGGCGGGACTTCTACCTGGGGTCAGCCGAGGTGTACGGACGGGTCGCGGAGATCGACCGTGGGCACCACCACGAGGCGTTGTACTGGGCCAAGCGCGAGCAGGAGAAGGGCGAGGAGATCGTGAAGGCGCTGGCTCCTGGTGCGCTGCGGCATGACGGGAGCGGCAAATGACAGCCGGTCCCAAGCCCAAGGTGATGGGTGCTCCTGCGCCCAGTGGGCGAGGCAGTCAGTACACGGTGCGGCTGCGGGTGGCGGAGTTCCAGCGGGCAGCGCGGCGGTCGGCGCTGACCTCTGACTACGCGTTGGCACCTGCGATGGGCGTCAATCGCTCGACCATCTCTCGGGTGCTGACGGGTGAGCTGCGGCCTGGTGCCGCGTTCATCGCCGGTGCGCTGGCGGCGTTCGCGCCGATTGAGGTGCGGTTCGAGGACCTGTTCGAGGTCGAGTCGAACTGGTCGACGTCATGAGTGGGGCTCGGGGCGGGGAGCGGCCTGACCGGGTGGTGATGGGAGCGCACCTCCCTGAGGGCGTCGCACGCACTGCGGCGAACGTCGGCTACTCGCCGGGTGCTCTGGCCGAGGTGATGGCCGCGTGGGTCGAGCAGCGGCTACGGATCTGGTCGGTCAGGGATCTGTCGGCCGCGTCGGGTCTGAACGTGCACACCGTCCGCATGGTGGTGCGGGATGTGGTCGCGGCCGGCCACGCGGCTCGGATGCCGGGCGCTGTCCCATCGTTCCCTGGGCCATACCTGTACCGGCTGACGCCGGTGGGTGCGCAGGCATGGAGCGGCTTTCGCTCGGACGCTCGGCTGAGGCGGCGGCCGACCAAGGCCGAGTCGCCTTTGCCTCGTCGGTAGGACGTTGTAGCGCTGTTCTGGAACGCGTGACCGATGCGGTCGCGTGGTGATGGCGCACGCCTTGATGACAACTGAACAGTCTGCGGCTGGTGGGTGCGGTCGCGGGGAGACGGTCCAGGTCTTGGCGGGCTCGGCTGTCTCCCTGCGACTCACCTGACTGGCTTTGCCATGCGTTTTTGTTGACACACAAGGGATTCCAGTCATGTCAAGGGTATCGGTACGTGGGGGACGTACGTCAAGTCGACGCCCCGCCGGTCTGTGGAAGTTGTCCAACGGTCGGCGCTGCCAGTCGTGCAAGCGGTTCGGTGTCTACGCCCCGAACCAGCTCGACTGCTGCGCCTGCCTGGGATGGCTGCCGCTGATCTTCACCGTTGCTGTGGGCGGTGCGCTGTGAACGGCGGCAAGTGGGTCGACCCGGCTCCGTTCGAGGGTGTGCGGCCTCGGGTGCCGTGGTGGGTGTTGGTGCCGGGCAAGGCCAAGTGGATCGCGGCCTTGGTGGCGCTGGTGTGGTTGGTGTTGGTCGGCGTCGTGCGCCTGGTGCTCGTTGTCGTGCGCTACCCGGTCATCACGCTGGTGCCAGCGTCGGCGGCCTGGTGCTGGTGGCGGTTCGGACTCTCGCCACTCGTGCTGGCGCTGTTGTCGCTGATCGCGGCATTGGTGCTCTGGGCCGGCCTGGATCGTGAGTCGTTCCTGCGGCAGGGCTGGTACCGGCTGGTGACCGAGTGGCGGCGGGCGACGGTCTACGTCCCGAAGTGGCGGTCGGTGATGCGGCTGTCGGACCTGGCCAAGCGCGACCGGGGCCGTGAGTACCGGCCCAAGCTGCGACGCGTCCGGTCGGAGGGTTGGCGGGACCGCGTGCGGGTGAGGATGATCCCGGCCCAGTCGCCAGAGGCGTGGGAGCTGCGGCGGGACAACCTGGCGCACTCGTTCGGCGCTCGCTCGTGCCGTGTCCGGGTGCTGCGGCCTCGGCTGCTCGAACTGGACTTCGTCCACGCCGACCCGTTGGTGCGGCCGGTGTCCGTCCCTGCGTTGGAAGACTCGGCCGACGTCGACTTCAAGCGGGTAGTCGTCGGCCGGACCGAAACGGGCAAGCCGTGGCGGCTCCGACTGCTCGGGTCTCAGCTCCTCGTGGTCGGCGTGCCCGGTGCCGGTAAGGGCTCGGTGCTGTGGTCGATCGTGTGGCAGCTCGCGCCGGCGGTTCGGGCGGGCCTGGTGCGCCTGGTCGGGATCGACCCCAAGGGCGGCATGGAGTTGGGCCAGGTGCCCGATGCCTTCGACCGCTTGGTGTTCGGCAGCGGCGCTGACGCGGTTGAGCTGTTGGAGGAGATCGCCACTGAGGTGAAGGAGCGGGCGGCGCGATACCGGGGCATTCGGCGGCTGTGGGCTCGGGACACCGGTGAGCCGTTGACCGTGCTCATCGTGGACGAGCTGGCGGACGTGATCGCCTATCAGACGGACAAGCAGCTCCGGGAGCGTGCGGCGCGAGCTGTGCAGACGATCGCCTCTCAAGGTCGGGCTCCGGGGTACGTGATCGTCGGCCTGGTCCAGGACCCGCGCAAGGAGGTCGTCTCCTTCCGGCACCTGTTCAGCACCCGTGTCGCTCTGCGGCTGGATGAGCCACAGCAGGTGGACATGGTGCTTGGTGATGGTGTTCGCCAGCGTGGGGCGGCGGCTCACGAGATCAGCGAGAACACGCCCGGTGTCGCCTGGGTCAAGCAGGACGGGCAGAGGGAGCCGGACCGGGCTCGGGCCTTCCACGTCACTGACGCTGACCTGGCGACGCTGCGCGACTACTTCCGGCCTGCCGAGGTGCGGCCGTTCCCGACCAAGCCGGACGGTGCCGAGGGGGTGGCGGCGTGACGACTGGTACGCGGGCTGAGCGAATGCGTCAGCCGATGGCGCTGGACGTGGCCAAGGCTGCTGCAGAGCAGCACGGGGTGTGCGTGCGGCCGTTCACGATGGAAGTCGAGGACCGGGCCACGTACGAAGTGCGCTACGTCGCCGTGCCGTGCGGGTCGACGGTCGAGAGCGTCTGTGCGCCGTGTGCGAAGAAGGCCAAGGCGTTGCGGATGGCCCAGTGTCGTGAGGGCTGGCACATGGCCGAGGAACCCGACTTCACCCCGACCGCGCCCACTGAGGACCAGAAGGCGTTGCTGACGTTCCGGGCGGACCTGGTCAAGGCGTACCGGGAGGCGGTCGAGGCAGGGGAGGCGGGTGACGGTGACGAGCTGCGGGAGGAGATCCACAGCGTCGACGCGGAACTTCGGCAACTCGGCGTCCGGGGCCGCTTCCCCTCACCCGACGCACCTGCCAAGCGACCGGTGAAGCGGTCGACCAAGCGTCGCCAGGACGCGCCGAACCTGCCTCGGCGGCGCGTGGAGAAGCGCACCGTGGGCCGGGAGTACGCGGGAGGCTTCCGGCCCTCGATGTTCGTCACGCTCACCCTCGACACCTACGGGCGGGTGCGCGATGACGGAACACCGGTCGACCCGAACACCTACAACTACCGGCGCGCGGCTCGGGACGCGGTGCACTTCGCCTCCCTGGTGGACCGGTGGTGGCAGAACCTTCGCCGGGTCGTCGGGTGGGACGTGCAGTACTTCGCCACCGTCGAACCACAGAAGCGAGCGGCGCCGCACCTGCACGCGGCAGTCCGCGGTTCGATCCCCCACGAGACCATCCGCCTGGTCACCGCCGCCACCTACCACCAGGTGTGGTGGCCCAACCACGACGAACGGCTCTACGGCGGTGACCACCTGCCGGTCTGGGACGCACGGGCGGAAGCGTTCGTTGACCCGGACACCCGGCAGCCGCTGACGGCCTGGGCGGACGCGGTCGAGGCCGTGGACGAACCGGCGCACGTGGTGACCTTCGGGCGTCAGGTGCACTCCAAGGGCATCCTCGGCGGCTCGGAGGAAGCCGGACGCCACATCGGCTACCTGACCAAGTACCTCACCAAGTCCATCGGTGAAGTGGTCGAACAGTCCACCGACCGCCAGCGCCGACACGCTGACCGCCTGGCGGACGAGCTGGCCGTGACGCCCTGCTCGGACCGCTGTCCGGTGTGGCTGCTCTATGGCGTCCAGCCGCGCGGCGTCGGCTCCCGGACCACTCCGGGCCACTGCAAGGGACGTGCGCATCGCCGCACCACGCTCGGCCTGCCTGGTCGACGGGTGCTCGTCTCGCGCAAGTGGTCCGGCAAGACGCTGGCCGATCACCGGGCCGATCGGAAGCGGTTCGTCCTGGAAGCACTCAAGGCATTGGGGATCGAGAAGCCGGAACCCGACACGTCCCAGCTCGTCTGGCACAAGGTCCGGCCCGGCGACCCCAACGTGCCACCACGGGCGCACCTGCTCATGCACGCCATCGCCCAACGGGTCACGTGGAAGGCCGAGTACGACCGGGCCTTGCTGGCGGCCAGCGGTGCACCGCCCGATCTTTCGGCAGTTCCACAAGCGGCCTGAAACGTGGGGAGGGGGACGGCAATGAGCGGGAACGAGTTCGACCGGCTGTGGGGCGTTGACGATCTCTCAGCCTTCCTCGGCGTGCCGGTGCACACCATTCGTGGCTGGCGCAGCAAGAACTACGGGCCTCCGGCTCGGAAGGTCGGCAAACACCTGCGGTGGGACCCGGCCAAGGTCCGCGAGTGGTTTAACGGCCTAGACCAGCACGCGGCCTAAAACTTTCGGCAATTCGGCACACAGGAGAAGTCTGTCATGGGTCACGTGCAAGACCGCTGGTGGACCGTTCGGGACGGCAAGCGGGTGAAGGCTCCGCAGTTCGGGAAGGGAATGCGGTACAAGGTTCGCTTCCCTGGCCCGGATGGTCGGGAGCGCTCGAAGATGTTCCCGGACCGACAGAAGGGGGCGGCAGACGCGTTCCTGCACGAAATTGAAAACGACAAGAACAAGGGAACATACCTCGACCCTGACGCGGGTAAGATCACGTTCCGCGACTACACGGAGAAGCACTGGATCGACGCCCGGACGTTCGATGAGTCCACGCGTGAGGGCGTGGAGTTCCGGCTCAAGCTCCACGTGTACCCGTACTTTGGTGACACGGAACTTCGGCTTATCCAGCCGTCCACGATCCAGGCATGGGAGCGCAAGCTACAGCAGAAGGGCTTGGCTGAGACGTACCGGCGCAGCATCTTTGCCAATGTCTCGGCAATCTTCACCGCTGCGATTGATGACGAGCGGTTGCGCAAGAACCCGTGCAACGGAAAGTCGGTTATCAAGCCTCGGGGTGAGTATCCGAAGATCGTCCCGTGGTCGGAGAAGCGCGTTCACGCGGTCCGCGACAAGTTGGGTGAGCGTTACCGGGTCGGTGTCAACCTCGGTGCTGGGTGCGGCCTCCGACAGGGTGAGGTATTCGGGTTCTCGCCGGATGACGTTGACGAGTCCGAGGGAGTCATCCACGTGCTGCGACAGGTCAAGATTGTGCGCGGCAAGATGATTTTCGGTCCACCGAAGCACGGAAAGAGCCGCGATGTGCCCTTGGCCAAGAGCGTGGCGGATGCGATCGCGACGCACATGGACAAGTTCGAGCCGCTGCCTGTCACACTGCCGTGGGGCGCGCCTGACGGCAAGCTTGTGACGGTGCCGCTCCTTATCTATACGCGTGAGTCAAAGCAACTCCATCGGCACTCGTTCAACCACTACGTCTGGAAGTCCGCGTTGAGAGATGCTGGGATCGAGACGCCAGGCCGTGCCGAAGGCTTCCACGCTTTGAGGCACTTCTACGCCTCCTCGCTCCTGGAGGCGGGCGTCAGCATCAGGGCGCTCGCCGAGTATCTAGGGCACGCTGACCCGGCGTTTACACTGCGCGTTTACACCCATCTCATGCCTGCGAGCCATGAAAGAGCGCGGTCCGCTGTGGACGAGGTTTTTTCAATCAGCGTTTCTCGGTCCCAAGCTCAACGCGCATGACCTTCGCAAGCGCCGTCAGCATCTCGTGTAGATCTTCTATATCTGGTACCTTTATTTTTTCACGAGGGTGGAGTTCGGCGTAAGTTGCGCTGTTCAGGTGACCGTACAGACTCACGGCACATTTTCGGACCTCTGTTGAAAGCAATTCGACCTGTGCTAGGACTCGGCCGACATGCAAGTAGTCTTCGTGTGGCTGTTCTTGGACATCTTCGGGCATGGCCCAGCGCTTCAGGGCCGATCTAGCATTTGGTTCTATAAGTGAATATACTCCGATGTAGCTCAAGTCGCTCGTCCATCGCCTGAATAGACTCAGAAGATCTGAGTATGCATCTTTTTTGTGCTCAATGAATCTCCGTCGATCTTGTAGGTGCTGGCTGAAGTAGATGCCGCCGACTGTGATCAGTGACGAGAAGGCCACCGCCGAAGCGGTGATGAGCGCAGGCGCAATAGTAGACATAAATCAACGGTAAGGCGCGCCGCCTGCTGTCGCACGGCATGGCTAAGGCCGAAGGCCGGGTGACTGTAGTAGTCACCCGGCCTTCGGCCTGTGAAGGATCTGGCGGCCTCTCCAGCTCAGACGGCCTGGAGACGGCCTGGGTGGGGCTTCAACCGGTCGAACCGCTGGTCAAAGCCCCGCGCCGATCACACGTCGTAGTACAGCGCGAACTCGTAGGGGTTCGGGCGGAGGCGCAGGGGGTCGATCTCCTGCTCCCGCTTGAACGAGATCCAGGTGTCGATGACGTCCGGCGTGAAGACGCCGCCCTCCAGGAGGAACTCGTGGTCCGCCTCGAGGTTGTCCAGCACCGCGTCCAGGGACGCCGGCACCTGCTTGACGTCGCGGGCCTCCTCGGGCGGCAGCTCGTAGAGGTCCTTGTCGATCGGGGCCGGCGGCTCGATCTTGTTCTTCACGCCGTCCAGGCCGGCCATCACCATGGCCGAGAACGCCAGGTACGGGTTGCCCGACGAGTCGGGGCAGCGGAACTCGATGCGCTTGGCCTTCGGGTTGTTGCCGGTGATCGGGATGCGCACGCACGCCGAGCGGTTGCGCTGGGAGTAGACCAGCGACACCGGGGCCTCGTAGCCCGGCACCAGGCGGTGGTAGGAGTTCACCGTCGGGTTGGTGAACGCCAGCAGCGACGGCGCGTGGTGCAGGATGCCGCCGATGTAGTGACGCGCCGTGTCCGACAGGCCCGCGTAGCCGGACTCGTCGTGGAACAGCGGCTGGCCGTCCTTCCACAGCGACTGGTGGGTGTGCATGCCCGAGCCGTTGTCACCGAACAGCGGCTTCGGCATGAACGTGACGGTCTTGCCGGCCTGCCAGGCGGTGTTCTTGATGATGTACTTGAACAGCATCAGGTCGTCCGCGGCGTGCAGCAGCGTGTTGAACTTGTAGTTGATCTCGGACTGGCCGCCGGTGCCGACCTCGTGGTGCGCGCGCTCGACCGTGAAGCCCTGGGCCTGCATGTTCAGGACCATCTTGTCGCGCAGGTCGGCGTAGTGGTCGGTCGGCGTGACGGGGAAGTAGCCGCCCTTGTACTTGACCTTGTAGCCGCGGTTGCCGCCGTCTTCCTCACGGCCCGAGTTCCAGGCGCCGGAGATCGCGTCGATCTCGTGGAAGGAGGCGTTCGCGGTGGTGTCGAAGCGGATCGAGTCGAAGATGTAGAACTCCGCCTCGGCGCCGAAGTACGCGGTGTCCGCGATGCCCGACTCGGTGATGTACTGCTCGGCCTTGCGCGCGATGTTGCGCGGGTCGCGGCTGTAGGCCTCACGCGTGAACGGGTCGTGCACGAAGAAGTTCACGATCAGCGTCTTCTCGATCCGGAACGGGTCGAGGCGTGCCGTGTAGAGGTCGGGCAGCAGCAGCATGTCCGACTCGTGGATCGACTGGAAGCCGCGGACCGACGAACCGTCGAACGCGAGGCCCTCGGCGATGGCGTCGGCGTCGAACGCGGCCGCGGGGAGCGTGAAGTGCTGCATCACGCCGGGCAGGTCGCTGAAGCGGACGTCGATGAACTTCACGCCCTCGTCGGAGATGTACTTCAGGACCTCGTCGGGATTCTTGAACACCCTCGTCGACTCCTCTGCTGCGGTGGGGGCGTGGTTGTACGCCGCTGCGTGGTGCGGCCTGCCATCGTGGCGAAACTAAGACCGTGGTGTTGCCCAGCCATCACCCACGTGTTTCGCCAGTGTTAACGGGGCGCGCAGGTCGGGCAACCCGACCGCCGCTCCTCACCCGCTGAGCACGGCCTTACTCTGGTGGGGTGAGCAAGTGGACCGGTTCGTGGCTGTCAGGACCCCGCTCGGCGCTGGAACCCGGCGCCGACTCCGGCGACGGCACCGGGCAGCGCTGGCGGGGTGAACGCCTCGGCCTGCCGCAGTCGGGCCCCGGCTCGGTCGCCTCCACCGGACGCCGCGCGATCGCCATCCTGGTCGACTTCCTGCTGTCCGCGGGCGTCGCGGGCCTGTTCACCCTGCCCGACCTGCCGCGGAACTGGAGCCTGCTCACCTGGTTCGCCATCACCGTGGTCGCGGTCGCCTTCTTCGGCTTCACGCCCGGTCACGCGCTGTTCGGCCTGCGGGTCGCCCGGCTGGACGGCGCCGGGCTGGTCGGCGTGCCCCGGGCGGTGCTGCGCACGGCGCTGATCTTCCCGATCATCCCGGCCGTGGTGTGGGACGCCGACGGGCGCGGCCTGCACGACAAGGTCGCCGGCACCGTCGTCATCCGCGTGCGCTGACCCCGCACATGCGCCAGGCCCGCTCCGGACGATCGCCGGAACGGGCCTGAGCTGCGAGAACGTGTGTCAGCGACGACGCATGGCGCGCTGCACGTTGCGCATCTTGGCACCCTGGGGCATCGGGCCCTTCGGCAGCGCCGCGCCACGGCTGGCCAGCGCGGCCAGTCGGTTGTCGATCGTGTCGACCTGGGCGGTCGTGATGTTGCGCGGCAGCTTCATCAGGTGGCTCTGGAGCCTGCGCAGCGGCACCTGGCCGTCCTCGGTGCCCACGACGACGTCGTAGATGGGCGTCTCACCGATCACCCGCGAGACCCGCTTCTTCTCCTGGGCGAGCAGGTTCTTCACCCGGTGGGGTGCACCCTCCGCGACCAGCACCACGCCCGGACGACCGAGCACCCGGTGCACCATGTCGCCGCTGGTCGTGCCCGCCACGGCCTGCGTGACCCGCCACTTGCCGCGCAGGTTGTCCAGCGCCCACGCCGCCGCGCCCGGCTGGCCGTCGGCCTTCGCGTACACCGAGCGCTGCACCCGGCGGCCGAACACGATGACCGCCAGCAGCGCGCCCACCGCGATGCCCATCGGCAGCAGCACCCACTGCATGTCCCAGATGAGGCCGATCAGGAACGCCGCGACCGTCGCGCCCAGGACGCACGCCAGCATCAGCGGCACGAGCGCCTTGTCCTCGCGGCGCTGCATCTTGAACGCCTCGAAGATCTGGCTGCGCTTCGCCTTCGATGCCGCGCGCCGAGCCTTCGACGCTTCCTTGGAGGCCGCCTTGGCAGCCGCCTTGTCCTGCTTACCAGCCATACCCACCAGGATACGGCGCGGCGGATCGCCCCATGACGGGAGTACTCGCTGCGCTCTGCGAGGATGCTGCGCATGGACCGGCTGCTGGAGGGACTGGACCCGGAACAGCGTGCCGCCGTGGAGGCCCCGCGCGGCCCGGTGTGCGTGCTCGCGGGCGCCGGCACCGGCAAGACCCGCACCATCACGCACCGCATCGCCCACCTGGTCCAGCGCGGTCACGTCTCCGCTGGTCAGGTCCTCGCCGTCACGTTCACCGCCCGTGCCGCGGGCGAGATGCGGACCCGGCTGCGGGCGCTGGGCGTGCACGGCGCGCAAGCCCGGACGTTCCACGCCGCCGCGCTGCGCCAGCTGCGCTACTTCTGGCCGCGCGTGGTCGGCGGCGAGCAGTGGCAGCTGATCGACCGCAACAAGCTGCGCCTGGTCGCGCAGGCCGCCAACCGGGTGGGCCTGTCCACCGAGTCCGATTCGCTGCGGGACCTCGCAGGCGAGATCGAGTGGGCCAAGGCCTCGCTCGTCGCGCCAGGGGACTACCCGACCGCCGCCGGCCGCACCAGCCGCGACACCCCCGCGCCCGCCGACCAGGTCGCGCAGGTCTACCGGACCTACGAGGAGCTGAAGAACCAGGCGCAGCTGCTCGACTTCGACGACCTCCTCCTGCACACCGCGGCGGCGCTGGAGGAGCACGGCGACGTGGCCGAGGAGTTCCGCGACCGGTACCGGTGCTTCGTGGTCGACGAGTACCAGGACGTCACGCCGTTGCAGCAGCGCGTGCTCGACGCGTGGCTGGGCGAGCGCGACGACCTGACCGTGGTCGGTGACGCCAACCAGACCATCTACTCGTTCGCGGGGGCCTCGCCGCGTCCGCTGCTGGACTTCCCGCGCCGGTTCCCCGAGGCCGTCGTGGTGCGGCTGGAGCGGGACTACCGGTCGACGCCGCAGGTCGTGGGCCTGGCCAACGAGGTGATCAAGTGGGCGCGCGACCGCCCCTCGGGCTCGCGGCTGCGGTTGATCGGGCAGCGCCCGGACGGGCCGAAGCCGACGTTCACCGAGTTCGACGACGAGTCGCTGGAGGCCGCGGCCGTCGCCCGGCGGGTGAAGGCGCTGCTGGACGAGGGCGTGGCGGCCAGCGAGATCGCCGTCCTCTACCGGGTGAACGCCCAGTCCGAGGTGTTCGAGCAGGCGTTGGCCGAGGTCGGCGTGCCCTACCAGGTGCGCGGCGGGGAGCGGTTCTTCCAGCGCGCCGAGGTGCGGCAGGCGATGGTCGCGCTGCGCTCGGCGGCGTCCCACGAGCCGACCGGCGAGCTGCCGAAGGTGGTGCGGGAGGTGCTGGCCGGGATCGGCCTGACCGACGAGCCGCCCGCCGGCGGGACGGCACGGGAGAAGTGGGAGTCCCTGCTCGCGCTGGTGGAGCTGGCCGAGGAGCTGGTCACCGCGGTGGACGGCGCGGACCTGCCGAAGTTCGTCGCGGAACTGGAGCTGCGGGCCGAGGCCCAGCACCCGCCGACCGTGGAGGGCGTGACGCTGGCGTCCCTGCACGCGGCGAAGGGCCTGGAGTGGGACGCGGTGTTCCTCGTCGGGCTCGTCGAGGGCACGTTGCCGATCCAGCACGCCGACGGTGACGACGCGGCGATCGAGGAGGAGCGCCGGCTGCTGTACGTCGGCGTGACGCGCGCCCGGGTGCACCTGTGGATGTCGTGGGCTTTGGCGCGCGCCGCGGGCGGTCGCCGTTACCGGCGGCGCAGCCGGTTCCTCTACGGCCTCGTGCCGGACGACCACCCGGCGTCGCGCACGGCCGCGAAGCGCGAGCCGCTGCAGAAGCGGCCCAAGCCGCAGTGCCGGGTGTGCGGGTCGGCGCTGGTCGACGCGCGGGCGATCAAGCTCAGCCGGTGCTCCTCCTGCCCGTCCGACCTGGACGAGGAGCTGTTGACCAAGCTGCGGGCCTGGCGGGCGGACCGGGCGCGTGAGCTGAAGGTGCCCGCCTACGTGGTGTTCACCGACGCGACGCTGGTCGCGATCGCGGAGCAGCGGCCGGAGGACGTCGCCGGGCTGGTGTCGATCTCCGGCATCGGCGCGGCCAAGCTCGACCGGTTCGGCGACGACGTGCTGGCCCTCGTGCGCGGCGGCCGTTGACCGCGTGGTGATCGGGTGGGCGGTGAACCCGTCCGGCCCGCGCCGGGCGGCCCCGTTCGCCTGGGTCTTCCCGCGCCGGCCCTGTGTGCAGGGCAAACGCGGAAGTTTCACTCAATCGACAGGTATTTGGAAAAACCTGTTGCACCCGTCGTGCGCGGGGTCATAACCTGCTGAGGCCGGGCGCGAAGCGCCCGCTGGGGATGAAGAGCTAGCAGTCGAGACGAGACACCCGAGGAGGTGACCGGTCGTGAACACTCTCATGTGCTTCGAGACGCCCGGTGACCTGATGTCCGGGGTGTTCTTGGCCGCAACCGCTGCTCATGTCGTGGGGGAGAAGTCTGCCCGCGATCGCCACGCCCTCAAGTGGGGTGCTGAGCGAGTTTCGCTGATCCAGGTGCCGGCGCCGTACGCGCCGACCCTTGTCCCGACTCAGAACGTTGCGCCGTCCGCGCACGAGCGAAGTACCTGACGACCCGATAGTCAGGCCACCCAGCTCACGAAGGCCGCGGACCCGTAACCGGATCCGCGGCCTTCGTGCTGTCCACACCTGTTTTACCGCTGTGCCGCACCACCGCTCGAACACTGTTCGCACGAAAAACCCCATGCAAGATCCTTGACAGGAGTCCACCTGATGTTGACCGCGACCGTCCCCATAAACGGGACGTTGTCCACCGAGGCGGAGCTCGCCGGAGCGGGTGTCGCTTCCCTGATCGACACCGCGCCCGACGCCGGCTTGGAACTTCCTTGCCGTACCAACAACCCCGACCTGTGGTTCGCCGACGCGCCGGCGGAGCTGGAGGAGGCGAAGAGGTTCTGCGCCACCTGCCCCGTCATCGAGGAGTGCCTGGCCGGTGCGCTTGCTCGCCACGAGCCCTGGGGGGTCTGGGGCGGCGAGATCTTCGAGCGCGGAGCCGTGATCGCGCGCAAGCGTCCCCGTGGGCGTCCGCGCAAGGACGCGGCGCCCGTTGTTCCCGCAGCACCAGTTGTTCCCGCGGCGCCCGCCGCGACCGTTGTCCGGGGGGCTAACGACCAGGAGGCCGCCGCGTGACCACGTACCGATCCACCTCTGACGAAGCGCTGCTCATCGAAGTCAACCCCAAGGGGAACCCCATGCTTCTCGAAGAAAATCTCGCCAGATCACGAATGCATGACGCGGAGATATTCGCGCGACAGCATCGGCTGGCCCACCGGCTCGTCGTCGCCCGCAGGTGGCGTCGGCTGGCCGGATGGGCCCAGCGCAGGGCCGTCCTGAAGGCCCGCGCGCTCTGATGCAGGCAACGGCCCGCCCTTCTCGTCCCATGACGGGGAGGGCGGGCCTCGCCATGTCCGAAATCCGCCGTGTCCCGGACGTCCGGGGTGGACGCCGGGCTGGCCTGTTCGATGCGAGGGTTGGGCTCGACGTAGGTACCGTTCCCCGTGTGGCCGTTCACTCTCACAACCATGCCCACGACCATGCTCACAGCGATGGCCGCAGCGATGCGGCCGCTCGTGGGCACAGCCATACCCATGACGGGATCGACTGGTCGTCCCGCCTGAACTTCCTGCGGCAGGCCGACGAGCTGGATGCCGAGGCGCGGGCCGTGGTCGCGCGGAGACTCGTCCGCACCCTGCCCGACAAACCGACCGTGCTGGACGTCGGGTGCGGCGCCGGCGGGATGAGCGTGGCCCTGGTCGAGGCCTTGTCCGCCCGCGGCGGTGGCACCGTCGTGCTGGTCGACAGCACGCCCGAGCTGCTGGACGCCGCCGCGCACGCCGCCCGGTCGGCCGCCACCTACGGCACCGACACGACCAGGGCGACCGTGCAGGTCCGCCCGGTGCTGGCCGACCTCGCCACCGAACGGCCGGTCGAGATCGCCGGGCCCGCGCAGCTGGTGTGGGCGTCGAACGTCGTGCATCACCTCCCCGATCAGCGTGCGGCGGTGACGGCGTTGGTCGAGGCCATCGCGCCCGGCGGCTGGCTCGCGCTGGCCGAGGGCGGGTTGACCGGCAAGTTCCTCCCCTACGACTTGGGTATCGGTGAGCCGGGCCTGCAGGACCGGTTGTCCGCGGCGCGGGCCGAGTGGTTCGTGCGGATGCGGGAGGACACGACGGACTCCGTCCGCCTGTCCGGTGGCTGGAACCTCCTCCTCTCCGATACGGGTCTGGTGGACGTGACCGCGTTCAGCTACCTCATCGACCACCCGGCTCCGCCGAAGCCCGCGGTTCGCGACTGGGCGGTGGACCAGCTGAGGTGGCACGACGAGGTCGCCGGCCACCTGCTGCACCCCGCCGACCGCCGCACCGTCAAGCAACTGCTCGACCCGCAGGACCCCGCGTACCTCGGGCTGCGCGACGACGTCTTCCTGCTGACCGCCAACACCGTGTACCTGGGCCGCAAGCCGTGACCGACACGTGCGCCCGCTGCGGCCGCACCCGGTCGTCCGTCACCGACCCGGCCCAACTGCTGGCTTGGGTGCGGGAACGGGACCGCGGCGTCGACCAGTGGTTGTGCCACGTCTGCGCGCGGGCGCACGTCCGGGACATCGAGGGCAAACTCCCCTCCGACTACTGGTAATCCAGCCAAGGCCACGAGCGAACCCGCAGGTCGAAGCCCGGCCCCGGAGCGAGGTCCCAGGGCGAGGCAGGCGTGGATCGGCTGGTCAACAGGGTCGGGTTGGACGGCCGGTGGTCGGCTGAGTGGCGTGGTTGGCAGGCCAACTCGGCGGCACGGTCGGTTGGGCGGGCCAGGTCGGTTCGGCTGCCGAGCTCGGGTTGGCGGCCGGGGTCGGTCAGGCGGAGTCGGCTGATCGGCAGTGGTCGGGCGGCCGGGATCGGGTCGGGTCCGGCGGGCAAGGCGGGCCGGCAGGGCTCGTCGGGTCCGGCGGGCAAGGTCGATCTGGCTCGGGGTGCCGCCAGCGGGTCCGAGCGGCCCGGGAGGGCGCGGAGTGGCTCGGCGCGAGCCGGGGCCGGGCTGGCTCGGACAGGTCGGGTCCGGTGGGCGGGGTGGGTCTGGCCCGGGGTTGGTCGGGTCCGGCGGCCGGGGGTGTGGTCTGGCTGGGTTGGATCGGGTCCGGCGGGGTGGGGTGGGGCCTGGCTGGGCTGGATCGGATCCGGCGGGGTGGGGTGGGGTTTGCCTGGGCTGGATCGGGCCCGGTGGGGGGTCTGGCTGGGCTGGATCGGGTCCGGCGGCCGGGGTAGGCCTAGCTCGGACAGGTCGGGTCCGGCGGGCGGGGTGGGCCTAGCTCGGGGTGGTCGGGTCCGGCGGACGTGGTGGGCCTGGCTGGGGTGCCGGCGGGGCGGGGCTGGCTGGCCTGGATCGGGTCCGGTGGGGGGGGGTCTGGCTGGCCTGGACGGGGCCCGGCGGGCGGGGTGGGCCTGGGTGCTGGCTGGCCGGCGGGTGCGGAGTGGGCCGGCCGGTGGTCGGCCGTCAGCGGAGGAGGGTGGAGAGGAGTTTCAGGGCCGACCTCGCGGTGGCTGTGCCCCTTCGGCTGCCCGCGTCCAGCTCCGCGGTCAGGGTGGCGACGGTGCACAGGCCCGACCGGACGGCGGTGGCGAGCAGGTGGTGTTGGCGCAGGGCGTCCGGCTCGTGGCGGGCGGCGTCCAGGGTGGCCCTGTTCGGCTCGGCCAGCGGCAGGCCGGCGCGGACGACGACCTCCGGCCGCCGGGTGGTGCGTTCCAGCACCACCTCCTCGACGCCGGAACGGCGGGTCGTGGCCGGTTGGAGCAGGTGGATGCGTGTCGGTGGCGGGAGCGCCGGCAGGCCGTGGGCGTGCAGGGCGTCAACGCCGGTGACGACGGCGCTCGGGCCCGCGTAGGCCAACGCCGCGCGCAGGCGCTGCGCCCTGGTCGGCGGTCGCGAACCGAGCAGCAGCACGCCCGGCAGGATGCGCTGCCACGGCCCGCCGGGACGGCACTTGAGGTCGATGACGTAGCCGGGCACGCCGGCCGCCTTCAGGTCCACTGCCTTGATCACCTGGTTCACGGGACCGATCCTCCGGGGGTTCCGGGGAGCGGACCACGGGGTGTTCGTGATCTGTGGACAAGTGGAAGACCTGTGGACAACTCAGTCGTCGAACCCCGGTTGCCAGCGGGCGACGATGGCCCTGGCCTGCACGTTCGCGTCGAGCTGGCAGAGGATGCCCGTCGCGCCCAGCGTCACCCTGTGGACAAGCAGGTACTGCGGCGGCAGGTTCAACGACCTCCCCGTCTGCGAATCGGGGCTGCGGAGGTCACCGACGCGCTCCGCCTGCTTCTGCAGCCACCGGCGGGTGAAGTGGAACGTCTCGCTCCGCAGCGGCTCGACGAACGGGGCCAGGTAGTTCAGCACGTCCTCGGCGTGCAGCTCGGTCCCGGGGCGGATGAACCGCTCCGACCGCAGCAGCTCCACCAGGTCGTCCGAGCGGCCGTCCAGCGCCAGCCTCGTCATCAGGCCGAGCGGCTTGGGCAGCCCCTCGGGCAGCCGGGCGACCGCACCGAAGTCGAGCACCCGCAACCGGCCGTCCGCGCCGAGCATGAAGTTGCCGGGGTGCGGGTCGGCGTGCAGCAGCCCCGACCGGCTCGGCGCGGAGAAGTGGAACTCCGACAGCAGCTGCCCGGCCAGGTCGCGCTCCTCGCGCCCACCCTCCCGGATGATCTTCGACAGGTGCGTGCCGTCGATCCACTCGGTGACCATCACCTTCGGCGCGCTGGCCACCACCTTCGGCACCACCACCCGGTCGTCGCCGTCGAACGCCTTGGCGAACACCCGCTGGTTGGCCGCCTCGGTCCGGTAGTCCAGCTCCTCCAGGTAGCGGTCCCGCAGCTCCTCCAGCAGCGGCTTGACCTCGGCTCCCGGCATGACCGCCTGCAGCACCCGGCTGAACCGCAGCAGGGTGTTGAGGTCGCTCTGCAACGCCTCGTCCGCGCCCGGGTACTGCACCTTCACCGCCACGTCGCGGCCGTCGTGCCACACCGCCCGGTGCACCTGCCCGATGCTGGCCGACGCGGCGGGCGAGTCGTCGAACGACGTGAACCGCTTCGCCCACGCCGAGCCCAGCTGCTCGGCCAGCACGCGGTGCACGGTGCGCGAGGGCATCGGCGGCGCGGCCGTCTGGAGCTTGGTCAGCGCCTCGCGGTACGGCTCGGCCAGCTCGTCCGGCACCGCCGCCTCGAACACGCTCAAGGCCTGGCCGAACTTCATCGCACCGCCCTTGAGCTGCCCCAGCACGGCGAACACCTGCTCCGCGGTCTTCGCCGACACCTCGGCGCTGACCTCCTCGGAACTGCGGCCTGCCAGGCGCTTGCCCCAGCCTCCGACCACCCTGCCCGCCACGCCGAGCGGGAGGCTGGCCAACTTGGCGGTGCGCTGCACGGCCTTGCGCGGGATCTCGCTCACCCGGTGATTCTCCTCCCGCCGTTCACGTGGTCGCAGTGGTTCACGGCCCTGCCACAAAACCTACACAGCCGTCCCTGAGGGCGGATCACGTCGCGGAGCGGCACTCGCAGCGCGGGTGCACCGGCGCGATCCGGTGCTCGACCACCCCGGTGAACGCGTCCACCTCCAGCGTGGCGTCCCAGGTCGGCGGCCTGGCACCCGCCGGTTCGACGCCGTCGAGCGCCAGGAGCGCCTGCGCGAGCGCCACGCCGGCGGTCGCCGTGACGGGCGCCAGGT
>NZ_JBFAAX010000030.1:0-33428 GCF_040639995.1 Actinosynnema sp. NPDC023658
GGGGCGGCCCGCGCCGCCGCCGCCCCGCGGGGGGGGGGGCCCGCGGCGTCCGCGTCGCTCTCCGGCGGCGCTCTAGTGGGCGCGCGGGATCACGGGATCGCGCCGGTGGCCGTTGGCGTTCGGCTGGTGCCGCCCGAACCCGGTCTTCTCGCCCACCTTGGCCCGGACGATGCCCGCCGCGCCCTGGACCGCCGGGTGGTCGGCCAGCACGCGGTAGGCGCGCACGATCTGGTCGTAGCGCTTGCGTCCGGCGCGCGCCCCTAGGACGTAGCCGACAGCGGCGCCGAGCAGGATGCCCTTCATGAGGTGTCCTCTCCTGGGATCGTGCCTGGTCACACCCTTCCTACCCGAAGTGGGAGGGGGGTGTGCGCGAGCACTGTTCCGGATGCGCTAGAGTTACGTCCTGTCGGGCCGGGAGGCCCGGCCTACAACAGAACATTCCCCCTTAGCTCAATGGCAGAGCATTCGACTGTTAATCGAAGGGTTACTGGTTCGAATCCAGTAGGGGGAGCGCGATGGTACCCCAGGTCGGTCGACCTGGGGTTTCGTCGTCTCATGGGGTCCGGGTACCCGCGAGTCACCCGAATGTCACCCCCTTGAGCAGGTTTCTTGCGGCACGCTGGGCCGCATGGCCGACCGCTTCGCCAACCGCCGCCGGATCACGTCCCTGGACCCCGAGCGCGACCACGTGGAGATCGTGCGCATCTCGTCGGCGTACGAGTTCCCGTGGGACTACGTGCGGTCCTTGGAGTTCGCCCTGTTCCGGACCTACTGCGTGCCGTCCATCTCGGCGCTGCTGGCGAAGACGGGCGAGTTCGAGCGGCGGCCCCAGAAGCGGTACGACGACACGGCGCTGCTGATGGCGGAGCTGGCCGACCACGGCTACGACTCGCCGCGCGGCCGTGAGGCGCTGCGGGTGGTCAACCGGCTGCACGGGCGTTACGACATCTCGAACGACGACATGCGGTACGTGCTGGCGACGTTCATCTTCGACCCGATCGAGTGGATCACCCGGTACGGCTGGCGGCCCCTGACCGACCACGAGCGACTGGCCGCGTTCCACTTCTACTCCGCCGTCGGCGCCCGGATGGGCATCAAGGCGCTGCCGCCCACCTACTCGTCGTACCTGGCGTTCAAGCGCGAGTACGAGGACGAGCACTTCACCTACAGCGACACCAACCGCCTGATCGGCCGGTACACGCTGGACCTGTTCTGCTCCTGGTACCCCGTGCCGCGGGCGCTGACGTCCAGGGCCGTGCTGGCGATGCTCGACGACCGGATGCTGGCCGCCTTCGGCTTCCCCTCCCAGCCGCCCTGGCTGACCCGTGCCGCGGACCTGGCCCTGCGCCTGCGCGCCCACGCCGTCCGCATGCTGCCGCCCCGCAAAACCCCACGCCTGACCAACGACCCGAAGAACCGCACGTACCCGGGCTACCCCCGGGGCTACCGGCCTGCCGACCTCGGAGCCCCGTAGTCCGCCAGTGCACAGCTTGGTCACGCCGCCCGGGTTGTCGAGACGAGGGGGCACCCCCCTCTGTACCCTCCGGAACCGCACGTCAGGGGGCGGTAGCTCAGCCGGTCAGAGCAGCGGACTCATAATCCGTCAGGTCGTGGGTTCGAACCCCACTCGCCCCACCGTTCCGCCTGGTGAAGTGTGGTGACGATGATGAAGATCGTGATCGTCACCACACCGAACCCCCCGCTTCACGAGCAGAACCGCTTAGCCGCCGTCACGAGGGCGCATTACCGCCGTAGCGGCTGACGTCATCGCGCGTCCGGCGACACACTCGCTGGAGGCGATGACGACGCAGGGAGGTGGAACCACCATGAGCGGTGACGTCCCTGGTTGGGCACGGCGGATCCGAGTACTCCGGGAAGCCCGCGGCTGGTCGGAGTCCGATGTGGCAGAGCAGATGCGCCGACACACGGACGAAGCTCTCCCGGACCCAGCCCACCTGGTCCGTCGGTGGAAGGCTTGGGAGCGAGGCGAGAGCAAACCGAGCCCTCACTACGCCCCGATCATCGCGGCAGCTCTCCACGCCGTCACCGCGGCGCTGTTCCCACCCGACAACCGGGCCGGGTCGGGGCTGGAGATCGTCAACGCGACGGGCATGGACACCACGGAGATCGTGTCTCGCCTGCGAGCATCCTCGATCGACGAGGCCACCTTGCAGGCGCTCCGGATCACCGTCGACCGCTTGTGCTCCGAGTACGCCCACAGGAGTCCTGAAGAGCTGGTGGCGGAAGGCCGCCGGTGGTTGCGGCGAATCGTCGGGATGCAGGAACAGCGACTCGGCTTCGGACAGCGCAGGGACTCCTTGGAACTTGCCGGCTGGTTGACCTTGCTCGTCGGTTGCCTTGAGTGCGACATGGGCAACCGCAGAGCCGCCGAAGCGACGCGTCGATCCGCGCTCAGCCTCGGCCAGGAGGTGGGGAGCGCGGGCATCCTCGGGTGGGCACACGAGATGAAGGCGTGGTTCGCGCTCACCTCCGGTGACTACCGAGGTGTCGTTGCCGCTGCCCAGACCGGCCAGACCGCGTCCGGTCGCCGCTCAGTCGGCGTGCAACTCATCGCACAGGAAGCCAAAGCGTGGGCACGAATGGGTCGGCAAGCGGAGATGGAAGGCGCTCTTGAGCGAGGGCGCGTGCTGCTCGACTCGATGCCCTACCCCGACAACATCCACAACCACTTCGTGGTGGACCCGTTGAAGTTCGACTTCTACGCGATGGACTGCTACCGCCACGTCGGAGATGATCGGCTTGCCGGCGCGTTGGCCGACGAAGTGATCCGCGCGGCTACCGATTCCAACGGGTTCGAACGCGCACCCATGCGGATCGCGGAAGCACGGATCACGCTCGGCGTGGCAGCGGCACGCGAAGGTGATCTGGAAGGAGCCGTGACCTTCGGCCGTCAAGCGCTGTCCGGCGGACGGAAGTCGCTGCCGTCCTTGGCGATGGTCTCCCGCGATCTGGCGACCGTCCTGGCCGACCGGTTCTCCGGTGAAGCCGAGGCCGAGTCGTACCTTGAGCAACTCCGCGAGATCCGCCGCACCCGCTGAGCAGGTGTATTCAGGGTTTCTCATCCCAGCCCGCTGGGGGCCGAAGACGCGATCGACCCTGGTAAGCGCGGGATTTGCTGAAGGTCGAACATGCCCTTTCGCAACTCTGCCTGCGCTAGTCCGGCAAACTCCACCATCGTCTTACAGATCCTTTTTAAGCCAAGGTCCACGCCGCGTCGACACGAGCGGTCCGCTCGCCCGTCGCTCCCGAGCACGTCGACCAGTCAGGCCAACAGCGGCAAGGTCCGCTCGCGCACGTCCGTCTGCCGTCGTTGGCCCCCTGGTCCGATCAAGAGGGTGCTGGCGGCGTCGGGGGAGGGGGCGGGGGCCTCGAAGCCGGGGTGAGGGCCGGAGGGGCGGCAGGGGCAAGGGGCTTCGGGCCGAAGTTGTGTTCGGCCGTTCGAGGGCGGGGCGGGGTGGTGGTTGGCAGCATCACCGCTGGTGACGGCGGTGTCACCGGTGGTGGTGAGACACCGCGTCGGAAAAACTCGGGGACGACCGACCACTTTTTGGTTTCGGCGGTGTCCATCCATCCGAGAGCCCGTCTCCGCCCACCGCCGAGTCGATCCCCGAACCACCCGCCGTCGCACGTCAGGCTCGCGCAGCACCGCACGCAACACCGTCCGACGCCACCCCGGGGCACGTGCCACGTGTCCGGAGGCGGCGACCACAGCAAAGAAGGAGCCACCATGCGAGGGATCCCGCCGGCAAGGGGAACCGACGCATCGGCCCGTGCGCAGCGCTCGGCCGAGGATCTGCTCGCGCTGGCGCGGAGCGGCGACGGTGAGGCGTTCCGCGGACTCGTCGAGCCCTACCGACGGGAACTCCAGGTGCACTGCTACCGCATCCTCGGCTCGGTGCAGGACGCCGAGGACCTGTTGCAGGAGACGTTGCTGGCGGCGTGGCGCGGTATCGGCGGGTACGAGGAGCGCGCGTCGGTGCGGACGTGGCTCTACCGAATCGCCACCAACCGCTGTCTCAACGCACTGCGGGCCGGCACCCGTCGTCCGAACGAATATGCGGCCTACCAACCGGAGGTCCCGTTGCCCGAGCCATCTCACCGCCGCGCGGAGCCGAGCTGGCTGGAGCCGTACCCCGATGCGCTGCTCGACGAGATCGCCGACGACATGCCGGGTCCGGAGGCGCGGTACGAGGTCAGGGAATCGGTTTCGCTCGCCTTCCTGACCGCCTTGCAGCACCTGCCACCGAAGCAGCGGGCCGTGCTGGTCCTGCGGGACGTGCTCGGTTTCCGGGCCGCCGAGGTGGCGAACATCCTCGACACGACCGAGAACGCGGTGACGAGCGCGCTGAAACGAGCCCGGGGCGCACTGGCGCAGGAACTGCCCGGCCCCGACTGGGAGAGCGCACCGCTGCCGAACTCGCCGCAGGAACGGCGGATCGTCGACGACTTCACCCGCGCGTTCCAGGCCGGTGACGTCAACGCGATCGTGGACCTGCTGACGAACGACGCGCGGCTGACCATGCCGCCGTTGCCGCTGGAGTACCAGGGACTGGACGACATCCGTCACTTCCTGGCCACGGTGGCGCTGCGCGACGGGATGCGCCACGTGCTGATCCCGACGCGCGCCAACGGCCAACCGGCCTTCGGCTGCTACCTGCGCGACCCGCGGACGCCGATCCTGCACGCCCACGGAGTGCTGGTGCTCACCCTCACCGGCGAACGGATCACCGGCCTGACCCGATTCCACGACAATTCCCTCCTCCCCATCTTCGGACTTCCACGATCGCTACGCGCCTGACAGGTAGCGCCTGACTGCGAGTCCGACGCCGGTATCCGACAGCACGTCCAGGGAGTGCATGCCAAGAGTCATGCCTGGAAATATCGGCTGGCTGTGGAATTCTTCCACGGCATCCGCCTGCACAATTACTGACGATTTAACAGAAGGAGAACGGTGAGTACCGAAACAGGACGGATGACGTCCAAGCAGGCATGGACCCTAGGCCTTGCCTCGCTGGCGTCCTTCATGATGGCCCTGGACAGCCTGGTCGTGACGACGACGCTGACGGTGATCCGCGCCGACCTGACGGCGACGATCGAGCAGCTCGAATGGGTCGTCAACGCTTACAACCTGACGTTCGCGGTGCTGCTGCTGACCGGCGCGGCACTGGGTGACCGGTTCGGCCGGCGCAAGATCTTCAACACCGGTCTGGCGCTGTTCACCCTGGCGTCGGTGGCGTGTGCGCTCTCCCCGAGCATCGTGTTCTTGATCATCGCACGAGCTTTCCAGGGCGCGGGCGCCGCGATGGTGCTGCCGCTGTCGCTGACCCTCATCACCGCGGTCTTCCCGCCGCAGGTCCGCGGCAAGGCGATGGGCCTCTACCTGGGCCTGACCGGTCTGGCCACGCTGAGCGGCCCGTTCATCGGCGGCGCGATCGCCCAGGGTCTCGCCTGGCAGTGGATCTTCTGGCTGAACCTGCCGATCGGCATCGTCGCGATCCTGCTGGCGAGCCGCAAGATCGACGAGAGCACCGGCCCGAACAACAAGCTCGACCTGGGCGGTCTCGTCCTGGTGACGCTCGGCGCGTTCGGCATCATCTGGGCGCTCGTCCGCGGCAACTCGGCGGGTTGGAACAGCGTCGAGGTCATCGCCTCGATCGTGATCGGCATCGTGCTGATGATCGCGTTCGTGTTCTACGAGAAGCGCACCCCGCGGCCGATGGTCCCGATGACCTTCTTCAAGCTGCGCGCGTTCTCCACGGCCAACCCGGCCAACTTCCTGGTGTTCGCCTCGCTGTACGGCACGATGTTCTTCCTGGCCCAGTACTTCCAGCTGGTCAAGGGTCACGGCCCGCTCGTCGCCGGCCTCATGCTCATGCCGTGGACCGGCACGCTCATGGTGATGGCGCCGATCGCGGGTCGTCTCGTCGACAAGGTCGGTGAGCGGAAGTTCGTCGTCGGCGGTCTGTTCCTGCAGGCGATCAGCATGGCGTGGATCGCCTTCGTGGTCGACACCGACACCAGCTACCTGGAGATCCTGCCCGCGCTGATCATCGGCTCGGCCGGCATCACCGGTGCGATGCCCGCGGCGCAGAAGATGGTCGTCTCCGCGGTGCAGCCGCAGCAGATCGGCCAGGCGTCCGGCGTCTTCATGATGCTGCGCATGTTCGGTGGCGTGTTCGGCACCTCGGTGTCGGTCGCGGTCTTCGGCGCGGTCGGCGGCTACGCGACCTCGCGCGAGTTCGCGGACGGCTTCTCCGCCTCGATGACCGCGGTCGCCATCCTCGCGTTCATCGGCATGCTGATCGGTCTGGCCATGCCGAGCCGCAAGCCGGCGCCCCCGGCCGGGGCCCCGGGTGCCCCGAACGCGGGTGCGGGTGCTCCGGCCGCCGGTGCCCCCGCGGCGCCCGCCGCCCCGGTCGCCCAGGGCGAGAAGGCGTAACACCGATCAACAACAGCACTGGCAGTAATAAGCACATCAAATAGTCACGGACGCCGGCCACGCGCAGGTCGGCGTCCGTGACTATTTGTCAGGTCCCGGTGAAGGGCATGCGAGAAGAAGCGACCCGTCCGGGGCCTGTGCTAAAAATTGGTGGACATGTGGCGTGGTTAATTCCGCAAGTTCTTTTGAGAGGAGACCAGTGTGAGCCCAGAAATTGGTGTCGCGCTGCCGGTCCGTGAGTACTCGATGTTGTACCCGACCGACGCGGCGGCTCCGCTGATCAGCCTTGCGAAGAAGGTGGAGGAACTCGGGTTCGACTCGGTGTGGGTCGGTGACTCCTTCGTCACCCGGCCTCGCCTGGAGCCGCTGTCACTTCTGGGTGCGATCTCGATGGTGACCAAGGACGTCACCATCGGCACGGCGGCGCTGACGGCCGTGCTGCGGGAGCCGAAGGCGCTGGCGCACGCGATCACGACGTTGGACCAGCTCAGCAACGGTCGCCTGAAGATGGGCCTCGGCATGGGCGAGCCGCTCCCGGTGAACAACGAGAGCGACCTGGTCCCGATGACCTACACCGAGCGCATCACCCGCGTCGACGAGATGATCCGGGCGTTCAAGACGGTGTGGGAAGGTCGCGACGGCGACCTGAAGGGCCAGTACTACAACCTGAACGAGCTGCGCCAGCAGGGCCTGGGGAAGACCCCGGGCGGCCCCGACATCTACCTGGCCAGCAACGGCAAGCCGAAGGCGGTGCGGCGCACGGCCGAGATGTACGACGGCTGGATGCCGGTGCACATCGACGCCGAGGGCTACCGGCAGTCGTTGACGCAGATCCGGGAGCACGCCGTGAGCTTCGGCCGCAACCCCGACGACATCCGCCCGACGATGTACATCAACGTCAACATCGGTCAGGACACCGCGTCCGGCGAAGCGGCGCTGAACGAGTACACCACGCGGTACTACCAGCTGCCCCAGTCCACCATGTCGAACTACCAGAACTACTTCGGTGGCACGGAGAAGGGCCTGGTCGAGCACCTGCGCGAGTTCATCGAGGCGGGTTGCCGGCACATCATCCTGCGCATCAACACCTTCACCGACTACGACGACATGCTCCAGACCATCGGTGAGAACGTCGTGCCCGCCATCCACGAGATCGAGGTGGACTGACGCCTGACCAGACGGGTGCCGCGGTGAACGGCACCTCTTCCCACCCTGCGCCACCGGGGCGGGCATTGCGGTTCCACCTCCACGCGCCTGAGGTGGACGGACGCAATGGCCCGCCCCGTCGCGAGTCCGCCGACGGCCGGCCGCGGGCGGTGGCTGCCCGGTAGCACCGGAGGTAGCATCGGCGGTATGAAAATCAGTGTGAGCCTCCCCGAGGAGGACGTAGAGTTCGTTGATCGCTACCTGCGGCAACACCGGAGCGCCTCACGATCGTCGGTGATCCACCAGGCGATCACCATGTTGCGCGAGGCGGGTCTGGAGAACGCCTACGCGAGCGCGTGGGAAGAGTGGGAAGCCGGAGGGGACGCCGACATGTGGGACGTGACCGCGCCGGACGGTGTCCTCGATGCGGCGAGGTGACATCTACTGGGTGGACCTGGAGCCGGTGCAGGGCGCCGAGGCCAACAAGGTCCGCCCGGCCGTGGTCGTGAGCAACGACGCGGCGAACCGGGCCGCCGGACGGGGCGGCCGGGGTGTGGTGACGGTCGTGCCGATCACCTCGAACACCACGAAGGTGTACCCGTTCCAGGTGCTGCTGCCCGCCAAGGACTGCGGGCTCGGCTCGGACTCCAAGGCCCAGGCCGAGCAGGTGCGCACGGTCGCCGCGGTCAGGCTCCGCGCCCGGATCGGCGGGTGCCCGCCGGCGGTGCTCAAGCAGCTCGACGACGCCCTGCGCGTGCACCTCTCCCTCTGAGCTTCTGAGCCGCTCAGCCGACCTTCCACGGCCGCCTCCGCGCGGGCGACGGCCACCGCCGGGACCGCCCTGCGGACGGCCCCGGCAGCCCCCGTCACTCCACGACGCGGATGGCGCCGGCCGGGCACAGGTGCGCCGCTTCGCGCGCTGTCCTCCGGTGCTCACCGGAGGGGGACGGCTCCAGCAGCACGACCGTCCCGTCCACCTCGTCCTGGTCGAACACCTCGGGGTCGGTCAACGCGCACATCCCCGCCCCCGCGCACCGCTCCTGATCGACCTCGACCCTCACGAGAACTCCACCGGCAGCTCGTGGACCCCGTAGATGGCCATGTCCGTCCGCATCCGCACCTCCTCGGCGGGCACCGCGAGCCGCAGGTCCGGGAACTCCCGGAACAACGCGCTGAACCCGACCCTCATCTCGATCCTGGCCAACTGCTGCCCGAGGCACTGGTGCACGCCGTGGCCGAACCCGATGTGCCCGGCTGCGGACCGGTGCACGTCGAACTCGTCCGGCCGCTCGAACCGCGCCGGGTCCCGGTTCGCGGCCGCGACGGAGATCGAGACCGACTCACCGGCCCCGACCACGACGCCGCCGATCTCCACGTCCTCCAGCGCGGTGCGCAGCGTGCCGAACTGGAGGATCGACAGGTAGCGCATCAGCTCCTCGACCGCGTTGTCCACCAACGACGGGTCCGCCCGCAGCGCTGCCAGCTGGTCCGGGCGCTGGAGGAGCAGCAGGGTGCCGATGCCCAGCATGTTCGCCGTGGTCTCGTGTCCGGCGATGAGCAGCAGGAGCCCCATGTTGGCGACTTCCTCGTCGGTCAGCTCGCCGGTCGCGATCAACCCGGTCAGCATGTCGTCGCCCGGTTCGACGTGCTTGCGCCGCGCCAGCCGGAGCACGAACTCCTCCAGCCGCTCGAACGCCGCCATGATGTCCTCGAAGGAGGAGTTCAGGCTCAGCGCCTTCGCCGTGTCCGTCTGGAACGTCTCGCGCTCCTCGTAGGGCACCCCCAGCAGCTCGCAGATCACCAGGGACGGCACCGGCAGCGCGAAGTTCGCCACCAGGTCCGAGGGCGATCCGGCGGCGCGCATCGCGGCCAGGTGGTCGGCCACGATCCGCTCGATCCGCGGCATGAGCTGGTTCATCCGCCGCACGGTGAACTGCCCGGTCAGCAGCTTGCGGTACTTGGTGTGGTGGGGCGCGTCCATCGCGATGAACATGCCGGGTTTGGCCGGTGGTCGTTTCCCGACCGACTGGCCACCCACCGTGCGCGGTGAGTGCTGCAGCTCGGACCGGCTGCTGAACCGCCGGTCCGCGTGCACCTCCCGGGCCAGCTCGTAACTGGTGACGAGCCACCCCAGGTGCCCGTCGGGGAACTTCATCCGGGCGATCGGCCTCCGCTCGCGGAGCAACCCCAGCTCCGCGGGCGGGTCGAAGGCCGTGCTGCGTTGGGTGGGCAGCTCGGTGTACAGCGTCGTTTCGGTCATCTCGCACACCTCCCAGTGCGTTAAGGGACCTACTTCGCAACGTACAGAAATTTCACGAAGCCGTGAAGTAAATATGCCGTAAGGGAACGTCTCTAGTACGAGTGATAGCAGGTGTGCTACAAAATGCCCGAGAACTCTGACGAGGGGGAGGTGGGGTCCTTGGTCATCGAGGTGCGCGACCTGCGGATGCGCTACGGCACGACGGACGTGCTGCACGGCGTCGACTTCACCGCGGCTCCGGGCGAGGTGGTGGCCCTGCTCGGGCCCAACGGGGCCGGGAAGACCACGACGATCGAGATCCTGGAGGGCTTCCGGCTGCCCTCCGACGGCCACGTCCGGGTGCTGGGCGTCGACCCGGCCGAGGGCGACGAGGCCTGGCGGGCGCGGTTGGGCGTGGTGCTGCAGTCCTGGCGCGACCACGGCCGCTGGAAGGTGCGCGAGCTGCTGCACCACCTCGGCCGCTACTACGCGCCGTACGCCACGGCGCGGCAGCCGCGCCCGTTCGACACCGACGAGCTGATCGAGACCGTCGGCCTGACCGAGCACGCGGACCGGAAGATCAACAAGCTCTCCGGCGGCCAGCGGCGGCGGCTGGACGTGGCGATCGGCATCGTCGGCAAGCCGGACCTGCTGTTCCTGGACGAGCCGACGGCCGGGTTCGACCCGCACGCGCGCCGGGACTTCCACGACCTGGTGCACCGGCTGTCGGACCTGGAGGGCATGACGATCCTGCTCACCACGCACGACCTGGCCGAGGCGGAGAAGCTGGCCGACCGCATCCTGGTGCTCGCGGGCGGGCGGATCATCGCGGACGGCAGCCCCGACGCGCTCGGCCGCCAGGTCGCGACCAAGACCGAGGTCCGCTGGACGCACGACGGCCTGCGGCACGTGCACACGACCGACGACGCGACGGCGTTCGTGCGCGACCTGTTCCGCCAGCACGCGACCGGCATCTCCGAGCTGGAGGTGCGGCGCAGCACGTTGGAGGACACCTACATGGCACTCGTGCAGCGGCACGAGAGCAGCCGGTCGACCGCGGAGGAGGTGGCGGTCCTGTGAACACGAAGGCGCAGGCCATCAGGCTCGGCCTGGAGCGCGGGCTGCGGGAGTTCCGGCACTCGCTGGGCAGCTCGGACCAGTGGTACAACCTGTTCACCTCGGTCGGCTTCCTGACCGTGCTGTGGTTCCAGCGCGACTCGCCCGCCGACGTCTCCGGCATCCCGCTCGCCGCGTTCACCCTGCCGAGCATGCTCGGGATGGGGGTGGTGTTCGGCAGCCTCGTCGGGCCGGCCGGTCAGCTCGCGGTCAACCGCGAGGACGGCACGCTGCTGCGCGCCAAGGCGGTGCCGCACGGCATGGTCGGCTACCTGGTCGGCCGGGCCGTGCAGACGTCGCTGGACAGCGTGACGGGCCTGCTGGTCGTCCTGGTGCCGGGCCTGTTCCTGGTGAGCCTGCCGGCCGACGCGGGCGTGGGCGGGGTGCTCGGCCTGGTCGGGGTGCTGCTGCTCGGCATGGCGTCGATGATGCCGTGGGGCGCGATCGCCGGGTCGATCACCAAGAACCCGTCCGGCGCGGTGAGCGTCACGATGCTGCCGATGATGGCCCTGGTGGCGATCTCGGGGATCTTCTACCCGATCACCGCCCTGCCCGGGTGGTTGCAGGGCGTGGCGCAGGTGTTCCCGATCTACTGGGCGGGCCACGGCGCCAGGGCGGCGCTGCTGCCGGACGCGGCGGCGGCTGAGGAGATCGGCGGGTCCTGGCGGGTGCTGGAGGCGGTCGGCGTGCTGGGGGTGTGGGCGGTGGTCGGGTTCCTGGTTGCGCCTACGATCCTGCGTCGGATGGCCCGCCGGGAGTCCGGAGCCGATATGGAGCAGCGCCGACAGGCGGCGTTGCAGAGGGTGAGATGAGCGAAAGCGTCTACAACCGGATCGCGATGCTGCGCGCGGAACGGGGTGTGTCACGTCGGCAGCTCTCCGAGGCGTTGGGCATCCACTACCAGACCGTGGGCTACCTCGAACGGGGCGAGTACAGCCCCAGCCTCTACCTGGCGCTGCGCATCGCGCAGTACTTCGAGGTGCCGGTGGAGGTCGTGTTCTCGACCGACCCGTTCCCGCGGTTGGGCAGCTCCGAGCGGTCCGCGTAGGCGAGGAGGGGTGGCGCGGCAGGCCGCCGTGCCACCTCCGGGTCGCCTGCCGGCTCCGGCACCGAGGACCGCAGCCGGTCGGATCGGCGGTGACGTCGGCGCGATCACCCGCGATCGACTACGGCGAGGGCGTGCCACTCGACTCCGGCGCTCGCGGGCCGAGCACGCCGCGCAGGGCCGCGCGCACCGCGTCGGCCAGTTCGGCCCGGTTCTCCGGGGTGCCGGGGGCGGGTGCGCCGAGCGCGCCGGCGCCGACGAGCCGGTCGAACAGCAGGCCGTCGACGAATGCCACCAGGTCCCGGCTCTGCCGCTCCGGGTCCTCCGCGCCGAGCGCCGCGAGCAGCTCCCGGGCCTGGGCGCGGGGTCGTTCGCCGTGCGCCAGGATGCCGCGCAGCTCCGGGTGGTGGGTCGCCTCCAACAGGCACGCGTACCGCGCCAGCGTGCGCTCCCGGCCCGTGGTCATCCACCGGTCGAGCACGTGCGCCAGGGCCTCCGCGAGCAGGTCCGGGTCGAGCGGGACGTCCACGCGCGCCTGGTCGACCTCGGCGGTCTCCAGGTCGGCCAGCCGCTGCACGAGCCCTTCCACCAGGGCCTTGCGGGTGCGGAAGTAGGCCGACGTGGAGCCGGTGGGCACGCCCGCCTGCGCGTCCACGGCGCGGTGGGTCAACCCGCGCATCCCCCTCGTGGCGACCACGTGGATCGCCGCGTCGGCGAGGGCGGCGATGCGGTCCGTCACAGTGCGTCCTCCTTCTACAGCTGTAGAGTACGGGCATCTACAGCTGTAGAAGGAGCCGGGATGAGAGCGGTCGTGGTGGGTGGGGGCCTCGGTGGGGTCGCCGCCGCGGTGGCGTTGCGCCGGGTCGGGTGGGAGGTCGTCGTGCTGGAACGCGCGCCCGAGTTCGGTGAGGTCGGCGCGGGTGTGGGCGTGATGCCGAACGCCATGCGGGCGCTGGACGCGCTGGGTCTGGCCGACGACGTGCGGCGGATCGGCACGCCCAGGGTGGCCGGTGGCATCCTCGACCCGAGGGGGCGGTCGCTGACGCACGTGGACGCGTCGCAGCTGGAGCACGTGGTCGCCGTGCACCGCGCGGACCTGCACCGGGTGCTGCGGTCGGCGCTGCCGGCCGACTGCCTCGTCACGGACACCGAGGTGCGGTCGGCGGATGACCTGGACGCGGACCTGGTGGTCGCGGCGGACGGCATCCGCAGCCGCCTGCGGGAGGCGATCTTCCCGTCGTTGCCTCAACCGGTGTACGCGGGCACGACGGCGTGGCGCAGCGTGACCGAGGCCCGGTTCCCGGCGGACCTCGGGATCAGCCAGACGATCGGGCGCGGCACGGAGTTCGGCGTGCTGCCGCTGGGCGACGGCCGGGTCTGCTGGTACGCGGCCACCGTCGCGCCTGCGGGCGCCCGCGCGGCCGACGAGTGGGCCGAGGTGCGCGGGCTCGTCGACGGCTGGCACGACCCGATCACCGCGCTGCTGGACGCGACGCCGCCGCACACCGTGCTGCGGCACGACATCCACGAGCTGGCCACGCCGTTGCCGACCTACGTCAGCGGGCGGGTGGCGCTGCTCGGTGACGCCGCCCACGCCATGACGCCCTACCTGGGACAAGGCGCGTGCATGGCGATCGAGGACGCCGTGGTGCTGGCCGCCGCGTGCGCCCGTGCCGCGGACGTGCCGACCGCGCTGGCCGAGTACGACCGGCAGCGCCGCCCGCGCACGCAGTCGATGGCCAGGGCGTCCAGGGCGCTCGGGCGGGTCGGGCACAGGCTGCGGAACCCGGTCGCGGTGGCGGTGCGCGACGCGGCGATGCGGGCGGTCCCGGCCCGTGTCGCCGTGCGCGGCATGGCGAAGTTCCTGGCCTGGACCCCGCCGCGACTATCACCCGATAGGGGAATATGAGCCTGTGAGGTAAATCACAAGTAACTGCGGTAATTCCAGCAGATAACGATCCAATATCACTCGTTTTCCCTGGATGTGTCACTCTTCTGCGCGATCAAGCACTTACTGTCCGGCACCATTTGTCCGTCCAAGTACCCCTGCGCTTCCCGGAGGGGCGGTGCACCAACCGCGAACGGCCAACTACGGTGTGCCGCCATGGCCCCCGTCCCCTCGTGCCCGGCTGAAGCCATTCCCCTGCGTCGAAGCACCGTCGACCTCGCGGAGGCCGACGACTTCATCCGACTGCACCACTCCGAGAACCCGGAGCTCGGCCCCGTCGAGCACCGCCTGGCCGAGGTCCACGCCGAGGTCGCCGCCACCGGCACCTACCGCCACACGCCCGACGAGCTGACCTTCGGCGCGCGGGTCGCGTGGCGCAACAGCGCGCGGTGCATCGGCCGGCTGTACTGGCGCAGCCTCAAGGTCCGCGACCTGCGCGAGCTGCAGGACCCCAAGGAGATCGCGGACGAGTGCGTCGAGCACCTCAAGCTCGCCGCCAACGGCGGCAAGGTCCGCCCGGTGATCAGCGTGTTCGCGCCCGACGAGCCGGGTCGGCCCGCGCCGAGGATCGTCAACGAGCAGCTGATCCGCTACGCGGGCTACCCCGGCTCGGACGGCGGCGTGCTGGGCGACCGGCGCAACGTCGAGCTCACCGCGAAGGCCATCGGCATGGGGTGGCGCCCGCCCGCGCGCCGCGGTCCGTTCGACGTGCTGCCGCTGATCGTGGAGCGGGAGGACGCCGAACCGTGCCTGGTCGAGCTGCCGGCCGACGCGGTGCTGGAGGTGTCGATCAGCCACCCCGAGCTGCCGTGGCTGGCCGACCTGGGCCTGCGCTGGCACGCCGTGCCCGCGATCAGCAACATGCGCCTGCGCATCGGCGGGATCGACTACCCGGCCGCGCCGTTCAACGGCTGGTACATGGGCACCGAGATCGGGGCCCGCAACTTCGCCGACGTCGACCGGTACGACCTGCTGCCCTACCTGGGCAGGCGGATGGGCCTGGACACCTCGTCGGTGCAGTCGCTGTGGAAGGACCGGGTGCTGGTCGAGCTGAACCGCGCGGTGCTGCACTCGTTCGCGGTGGCGGGCGTGACCATCACCGACCACCACACCGAGTCCGACCGGTTCCTCACCCACCTCAAGAGGGAGGAGGCGGCGGGCCGCTCGTGCCCGGCGGACTGGACGTGGATCGTGCCGCCGATGTCCAGCGGCATCACCAGCGTCTTCCACCGGTACTACGACAAGCGCGAGCTGGTGCCGAACTTCTTCGCCGGCGACACCGAGGGCGTGTGCCCGGTCATCCAGTGACGCCCGTCGAGCACGGTCGGGTCTCAGCAAGACGTATGTACGGTTAACGTGAACGCACACGTGTGGCGTAGATCACCTTCAGCGGTCTAGGGTGACTCTCCGTGAGAGTGGGCATACCCGTCGAGGCGCGGCCCGCCGAGCGCCGCGTAGCAGGTCTACCGGAAACGGTGACCACGCTGATCGGTGCCGGACTCACGGTCGACGTGCAAGCCGGAGCGGGCCGACACGCCCGAGCCTCCGACGCCGCCTACCGCGCAGCCGGTGCGAACGTCATCGCCGACCACCCGGCCGGTCAGTCCGACGTGGTCGTCTCCGTCCAACCGCCGACACCCGAGCAGGCCGCCGCCCTCCGGGAGGGCGACATCACGATCAGCTTCCTGCAGCCCCACGGCGAACGGGAGCTGATCGAGGTGCTCCTGGCCAACAAGGTCACCGCGTTCAGCCTCGACCTGCTACCGAGGGTGACCCGGGCGCAGGCCGCCGACGCCCTGTCCTCGCAGGCCCTCGTGGCGGGCTACCGGGCGGTGGTCGAGGCGGCCAACCGGCTGCCCAAGTTCCTGCCCATGTTCACCACGGCCGCGGGCACCATCCCGCCCGCCAAGGTGCTCGTCCTCGGCGCGGGCGTGGCCGGGCTCCAGGCCATCGCCACGGCCCGGCGGCTCGGCGCGGTCGTCGAGGCCTACGACGTCCGCGCGGCGGCCAGGGACGAGGTCCGCAGCCTCGGCGCGAGGTTCCTGGAACTGGACCTGGAGACCCAGCAGGGCGTCTACGCCGAGGCGCAGTCGGAGACGTTCCTGGAACGCCAGCGCGAGCTGATCGCGGACCGGGTCGCCGCCTCCGACGTGGTGATCTCCACCGCCGCCATCCCCGGCCGCAAGGCGCCCGTGCTGGTCACCGACGACATGCTCAAGTCGATGGCGCCCGGTTCGGTGGTGGTGGACCTGGCCGCCGAGTCCGGTGGCAACGTCACCGCGAGCAGCCCCGGCGAGGAGACCTGGGTCGGGGAGGTGCTGGTCTACGGCGCGAAGAACATGCCGAGCACCATGCCGGTGCACGCCAGCAGGCTCTACGCGCGCAACGTGGCGAACCTCCTGCTGATGATGACGAAGGACGGCCGGGTGGTCCCCGACCTCACCGACGAGGTGCTGGCCGGCTGCTGCCTCACGCACGCGGGCGAGCTGAGGAGGGAGCTGCCGTGATCGACCTGTTGACGATCTTCGTGCTGGCCGTGTTCGTCGGCTTCGAGGTCGTGTCGAAGGTGTCCACGATCCTGCACACGCCGCTGATGTCGGGCGCGAACGCCATCCACGGCGTCATCCTGGTCGGCGCCATCCTCATCACCGGCCGCGCCGAGCGCCCGCTGGAGGTCGTGCTCGGCCTCGCCGCGGTCTTCCTGGCCACGGTCAACGTGGTGGGCGGCTTCGTGGTCACCGACCGGATGCTGGAGATGTTCAAGGGCCACCGGACGTCCAAGGCGTCCGCCGAGGTCAAGAGCGCGACCAACGGGCACAAGGGGACGGGACGATGAGCAGCCCCACCTGGGTCCAGCTCGCCTACCTCGTCGCCGCGCTGTGCTTCGTGCTGGCGCTCAAGGGCCTGAGCACGCCGAAGTACGCCCGCGCGGGCAACCTGCTCGGCGCGGCGGGCATGGCGCTGGCCGTGGTCACCGCGTTCGTGCACGGCGCGGTCCACAACGGACTGCTCATCCTGCTCGCCGTGGCGGCGGGCGTGGTCGTGGGCATCCCGGCCGCGCGGTCGGTGAAGATGACCGCCATCCCGCAGATGGTGGCGCTGTTCAACGGCGTCGGCGGTGCGGCGGCGGCCCTGGTGGCGTTGACCGAGTTCCTGGCCGTCCCGCACGGCTCGGTGCTGTTCCAGGTCGCCACCGTGCTCACCGTGCTGATCGGCTCGGTCAGCTTCTCCGGCAGCGTGGTCACCTTCCTCAAGCTCCAGGAGGTCATGACCACCCGGCCGGTGCTGCTGCCCGCGGGCCAGTTCCTCGCCATCGGCGTCGCCGCGGTGAGCGCCGCGCTGGCGCTGGCCGTCGTGCTCACCGGCAGCAGCACGCTGCTGGTGCTGCTGGCGCTGGCCGGTCTCGCGCTCGGCGCGCTGTTCGTGCTGCCGGTGGGCGGCGCGGACGTGCCGATCGCGATCTCGCTGCTCAACGCGTTCACCGGCCTGGCCGTCGCGGCGTCCGGTTACGTGCTGGCCAACACCCTGCTGATCGTCTCCGGCACGCTCGTCGGCGCGTCCGGCACGATCCTGACCCGGCTGATGGCGCAGGCCATGGGCCGACCGCTGACCAACATCCTGTTCGGCGCGTTCCAGGCCACGGCGGTCGCCGCGCACACCGACGAGCAGCGCACCGTCCGCTCCGGCACGGTCGAGGACGTCGCGATCCTGCTCGGCTACGCGCACTCCGTCCTCGTCGTCCCCGGTTACGGCCTGGCCGTGGCCCAGGGGCAGCACGCGGCGCGGGAGCTGGCGCAGGTGCTGGAGCAGCGCGGGATCACGGTGCACTACGGCATCCACCCCGTCGCGGGCCGGATGCCGGGCCACATGAACGTGCTGCTGGCCGAGGCGGACGTGCCGTACGAGCACCTCAAGGAGCTCGACGACGTCAACCCCGGCATCGGCAGCGTCGACGTGGTGCTGGTCGTCGGCGCGAACGACGTGGTCAACCCGGGCGCGCGGGACGAGCCGAGCAGCCCCATCTACGGCATGCCGATCTTCGACGTGGACCGGGCGAAGGCCGTGGTGTTCATGAAGCGCTCGATGCGGCCCGGCTTCGCGGGCGTGGACAACAGCCTGCTCTACAACCCGAAGACGACCATGCTGTTCGGTGACGCCAAGGAGTCGCTGACCAAGCTGCTGGCGGCGGTGAAGCAGGTCTAGGCGCCGGACAGCTCGTACCCCGGCACGGCGGGCGCGAGGTGGTCGCCGAACGCGGCGTCCGCCTCGGTGCCCGTCCACCACGCCACCCGGCCCTCGGTGGACAGGTCGGGCACCAGCACGGACACCCCGGACGACCGGATCAGCCCCACCATCCCCGCCATCCCCCGGTGCAGGAACGACTCCGGCCGCTCCGCGAGCCTGCGCACCACCGACGGTTCGAGCACCAGCGCGTCCACCGGCAGGTCGGTGAGCAGCGACAGCTCCGCCTGCCCGCCGTTGAACCGGGCCAGGCCGGTGCCGATCCCGTTGTCGTGCAGCACCTGCGCGTTGTCCTCGCCCGCGCCGTCGAGCATCGACCGGGTGTCCAGGAAGATCCGCAGCCGGGACTCGGGCAACCCGGTCTCGTCCAGCGTCCGCTTCACCGTGCGCACCAGGTCCTCGTCGCGCGACTGCATGGGCGACAGCTCGAAGTACAGCGCCCCGAAGTCGCCGGGCGCGGTCGGGTCGGACCCGGACGCCCGGACCGCGTCGGCCGCCGCCTCGCGCAGCGCCCACTGGCCCAGCGCCAGGGAGAGCCCGGTCGCCTCGGCCAGGTCCGTGCACTCCTCGTGCCCGGCCCCCTCCCAGCGCAGCCGGGCCACGTGCCCGAGCACCCGCCGGTCGGCCAGGTCGAGCACGGGCTGGTACTCGACCTCGATCTCGCCGTCGACCAGCGCGCCGGGCATCCGCGCGGCCCGCGCCTGCCGTTCCCGGAACCGCTGGTCGGCGTACCGGTCGTAGGGCAGCCACTGCTGCTTGCCGGACGCCTTGGCCCGGCGCACGGTCGCGTCGGCGGCGCGCAGCACCTCGGCCGCGTCCCAGGCCGCCGGTGGCCGGTCGACCACGCCGATGGCGGCGGACACGGCCACGCCGCCCTCCGCCGGCCGCCGCAGCGCCTCGTTGATCCGCTCGACCATGGCGGGCACGGTCGGCGTGGACGGCGAGTTGTCCACCACGATGGCGAACTCGTCCCCGCCCAGCCGCGCGACGACCGCGCTCTCGTCCGCCACCAGCGCTTCGAGCCGGCGGCCGACCTCGGTGAGCAGCCGGTCCCCGACCGCGTGCCCCAGCCCGTTGTTCACCACCGAGAACCCGTCCAGGTCCAGGTGGTAGAGCGTGATGCCGTCGCGTGACGTGCCGTGCAGCGCCTCCAGCCGGGCGGCGAACCGCGGCCGGTTGGACAGGCCGGTGAGCGAGTCGTGCAGCAGCTGGAAGTCCAGGTTCTTGCGCAGCAGGTGCAGTTCGCTGACGTCCTCGACCATCGTCACGTGGTACGCGGGTTCGCCGTCCGCGTCCCGCAGCAACGACACCGCCAGGTGCGCCCACACCGGCTCGCCGTCCTCGCGCAGCAGCAGCCGCTGCTCCCGGGCCCGTTCCAGCCGGCCCTCGGCGATGGCCCGGTAGGTCGCCGCCAGCGCTTCCTGGTCGGCCGGGTCGACCAGGTCGAGCAGCCGACGACCGGTCAGCTCGGTTTGGTCGCGGCCGACCATCTCGGCCAGCGCGCCGTTCGCCTGGACGCACTCGCCGCGCAGGTCGGTGATCGCGATGCCGAACGCGGAGGAGTCGAACACCTCGCGGAACCGGGCCTCGCTGACCTCCAGCACCCGTTCGGCGCGCAGCTTGGCCAGCATGAGCGCGCGCTGGAGCTCCTCCTGCTGGTCGAACGCGTCGATCCGCATCGCCGTGGCGAAGCTCGCGCTCACGCTGCCCAGGATGGCGACGACCTTCTCCGCCAGCCGCGGCACGTCCTGCAGCTCGGGGGTGAACAGCAGGGCGTGCCCGAGGACGCCCACCGTGCGCTGCACCGTCTCCGGACCGGTGAAGTGGGCCCGGACCAGCCGCTCACCGACCGCGCCGACCGGCTCGACGGTGAACGGCTCGGCCTGGATCGCGTCCGCGATCACGTGGACGAGGTCGAGCAGGAACAGCTCGATCTCGACCGGCGACATCGGCACGTACGCGGTCGGGTAGACGGCGCGCATCCACTCGCGTGCGATGTCCTGCCGCCGGCTCCTGGGTGGTGGCGAGGTGTCGCTCACGTCCTGCGGCCCACCCCGGCGAGGATCCCCGACCGGTCCGCGTCCTCCTCGGCGGCGCCTTCCTCCGGCCGCCACAGCGGCAGCGGCACCACGCCGGGTTCGACCAGCTCGAAGCCGTCGAACAGGGCGGTGATCTCGGCGCGGGTGCGGGAGTACATCGGGTTCGCGCTGTCGCGCATCACGGCCTCGATCCCGGCCATCTCCTCGGGCTGGAGGTCGGAGGTGAACTGGGACAGCGCCAGGTAGCTGCCCGGCACGACGGCGTCGCGGTACGCGGCGACCACGCCCGCCGGGTCGCTCCCGGGCGGCACGAAGTGGAACACCCCCACGGCGAGCACGCCGACCGGCTCGGTGAAGTCGAGCAGGCCGGTGGCGCGGACCTCCGCGAGCACCGCGTCCGGCTCCGTCAGGTCCTGCTGGACCACGGTGGACCGGTCGTCGTCCCCGAGGATCATCCGGCTGTGCGCGACCGCGACGTCCTCGAAGTCCACGTAGACGACGCGGGCGCCGGGTGCGGCCCGCTGGGCGATCTCGTGCACGTTGCCGACGGTCGGGATGCCGGAACCCAGGTCGAGGAACTGCCGCACGCCGGCGTCGACCAGGTGCAGCACGGCGCGGCGCAGGAACGCCCGGTTGAGGCGGGCGATGGTGCGGCCGTTGGGCTGGGCGAGCAGGAACCTCTCCGCGAGCTCGCGGTCGGCCGCGAAGTTGTGGCCGCCGCCGAGCAGGTAGTCGTAGAGGCGCGCGGCGCTGGGCAGCGCGGTGTCGACGTCGTCCGGGACCCAGCTCAGCCGATCCGCCACCGCTCCCTCACCCGTGTGTGCGTCCACCGGGACCCCGCGCCCCGGCGGGGCGAGACTACTGATCCCCAGGTGCCGTGGGCAGGGGCCGCGACCGCTTGTCCCCGATCGGCGTACAGGCCGCCAGCAGGGCGATCACCGCCAGTGCGGCGAAGGAAACCCGCGTCCCGAGGTGTTCGTGCACGAAGATCGGCACGGCCACGCCGAACGCGGTGCCGAGGGCTCTCGCGAGGTTCACCAGTCCGCCACCCGATCCGGCGTCACCCCGTGGGAGGGCGCTGAGGACGGCCGCGTTGTTGGCCGGTGTGAACAGGCCGAGCCCCAGGCCCAACGCGACCAGGGCGACCGGGTGGACCTGCCACGCCAGCGCCGCGCACGCCGCCGTGGCCAGCGCCGCGCCGGTGCGGGCGGGCTTCCAGGGCAGCGCCGCGCCGAGCGCGAACCCGACCGGCAGCGCGGTGAGCAGCAGCCCGGTCGCGAACGGGCCGCGGTCGGACGTGAGCGGCACCAGGACCAGCGGCCCGAACAGCACCAGGTACCCGCACGTCGCGCCCAGCAGCCCGCGCTTGACCCGGCGCACCAGCGGCTCGCGCCACACGTAGCCGAGGCCGGCCGGGATCGCGAGCAGCAGCAGGAACGGGCTCGCGCCGGACAGCACCAGCAGCAGCGCGGTGGTGGCCGTGGCGAGCAGCACGACGGCGACCCCGTCGACCGGCCCGGCGCCGCGCTCACGGGTGCGCGGCAGCAGGAAGTGGCCCGCCAGCAGGGCGAGCGCCCCGACGGGCACGTTGATCGCGAACACCCACTGCCACCCGAACGCCTCGACCAGCAGGCCGCCGACCGTCGGCCCGAGCGCCAGCCCCAACGCCTGCGCGGTGGCCTGCACACCCAGCGCCCGGCGCATCCGCTCGCGCGGCACCGCCGCCACCACCAGCGCCACGCTGTTGGCCTGCAACATCGCCGCGCCCAGCGCCTGCACCACCCGGAACGCGATCAGCACGTCCAGGTCCCGCGCCACCGCGCACGCCGCCGACGCGCCGGTGAACACCAAGAACCCGTACAGGTACACGAGCTTGCGCCCGCGCCGGTCCGACCACTTGCCGATCGGCGCGACGAACGCGGCCAGCGTCAGCAGGTAGGCCAGCGACACCCACTGCGGCGACGCGCCGAAGTCGTCCCGCAATGCGGGCAGGGCGAGTGTGACGACGCTCGCGTCGAACTGCCCGAGGAACGCGCCCAGGCACACCGTGGCCACGGCGAGCCAGGGCGCACCGGCCCAGGTGGCGACCCACCGCGGTCGGGGCGACTCCACGACCAACCAGTGCCAGGAGCGATTCATCGCCACCAGACTATATCTGGGTCAGACATATCGCGACCCAGTACCATTCGCGCATGTCAGACGAGGCACGCTCGCTCACCGACGTGGTCACGAGGCTCCGCCGGGCACTGCGCACGAGCATCCGGTCGGAATGGCCGTGGGACTCCCTGCCGATGGCGCAGGTGGAGCTGCTCCAGACGCTCGCCGAGCGTCCCCCGATGCGCGTGGGCGACCTCGCGGCCGAACTGCGGTTGGCGCCCAACACGGTCAGCGGCCTGGTCGGCCAGCTGATCGAGGGCGGCCTGGTGGAGCGGGGCGGCGACCCCACCGACCGCCGCGTGGCCCGCCTCTCGGTGACACCGCAGGGCCACGAGCAGCTGGCCGTCTGGCAGGCCGCGCACGAGAAGCGCATCGGTTCGGCGCTGGACAGGCTCGAACCGGGGGAGCGCGCCGACGTGGTCCGCGCCCTGGCTGCCCTGGACCACCTGGTGGACCACCTGCGTGCGCACTGATCCGCGGACCGTCGCCGCCGTCGCCGCGGGAGGCGGCCTCGGCGGCCTGGCGCGCTACGGGCTGACCTCGGTGGTCCACGGCCCGTGGGGCACGCTGCTGGTCAACGTCGTGGGCTGCGCCCTGATCGGGGTGCTCATGGTCCTGCTGCCGCGGCTGCACCCGCTGGCCCGTCCGTTCTTCGGCGTGGGCGTGCTCGGCGGCTTCACCACGTTCTCCGGGTACGCGCTGGACGTCGTGCACCTCGGGTGGTCGGCGTTCGCCTACCTGCTGGGGACCTTGCTCCTGGCCTTGGGCGCGACGTTCGCCGCCATGGCCGTGACCCGCCGGGTGACGACGTGACCGTGCTGCTGGTGTTCGCCGGGGCGGCGGTGGGCGCGACCCTCAGGTTCCTGGCCGGGTTGCTGGTGCGGCGGTCGTTCCCGTGGGCCACGCTCGCGGTCAACGTCGTCGGCTCGTTCGTGCTGGGCTGCGTCGCGGGCGGCGAACCGGGCCTGTCGGCGCTGCTCGGCACCGGCCTGTGCGGCGGCCTGACGACCTACAGCACGTTCAGCTACGAGACGATCCGGCTGGCCGAGGACGGCCACCACTGGCGGGCGTTCGCGAACGTCGCCGCCAACGTCACGGCCGGCGTGGCCGCCGCCGCCCTCGGCTACGCCCTCACCCGGTAGTCGCCAACCTGCCCAGCACCTCCGGCAGCTCGCCGGTGTGCACGACGCCGAGCCGCTGCGTGGCCCGGGTCAGCGCCACGTACAGGTCGCTCGCGCCGCGCGGCGACTCGGCCAGGATGCCCGCCGGGTCCACCACCAGCACCGAGTCGAACTCCAGGCCCTTCGCGTCGGTCACCGCCAGCACGACGACCTGCGCGTCGAGGTCGTCCGACGCGCCCGGCACGGCGGCCCGCAGCGACGCCACCGACGCGGCCGGGACGATCACCGCCAGCTTGCCGTCACCGATCGCGGCGACCTCCTTGTCCACCAACGACGGCAGCGCCTCGGTCAACGACGGCACCCGCAGGCTCCACGGCTGGTAACCGCTGTCCCGCACCGAGGTCGGCGGCACGAGGTCCGGGCCGACCGACGCCAGCACGTCCGCCGCCACGGCCATGATCTCCGACGGCGTCCGGTAGTTCACCGTCAGCTCGGTGAGCTTCCAGCGGTCCATCACGTACGGCGACAGCACCTCCTGCCACGACGACGCGCCCGCGATGTCGCCGGTCTGCGCGATGTCCCCGACCACGGTCATCGACTTGGAGGGGCACCGCCGCATCAACGTCCGCCACGCCATCGGGGAGAGCTCCTGCGCCTCGTCCACGATGACGTGCCCGAACGTCCACGTCCGGTCCGCCGCCGCCCGCTCGGCCGCCGTCTCGTAGCGCTCGGCGCCGTGCCGCTCGGCCAGCCGGTAGGCGTCGACCAGGTCGGTCGCCATGAGGATGTCCGGGTCGGCGTCGTCCTCCAGGTCGAGGATGTCCAGCACGCCCTGCGCGTAGTCGATCGCCTGCCGCCGCTGCCGCTCGGCCCGCGCCTTGGCCTCCGTGTCGTCCTCGCCCAGCAGCTCCGCCGCCTCGTCCAGCAGCGGCACGTCGGCGGGCGTCCACTCGGAGCCGCGGGGACGGGCCAGCAGCTCGCGCTCGGCGGGCGAGAGCTTCGGCGTGGCCTTGGCGATGAGCTTCGGCGACGCGTACAGGTCCTCCAGCAACCGCTGGGGCGACAGGGTCGGCCACAGGTTCTCGATCGCCGCCTGCACCGCCGGGTCCTCGCGCAGCTCGCGGCGGATGTCATCGATGTCGGCCTGGTCGAGCAGGTGCCGGCCCAGGCGGGACACCGCCTGCGACGCCAGCGTCGAGATGATCTCCCGCTGGAACGTCCGCCGCGCCTCGTTGTGCGGGCGCCTGGTCCGCCGCGCCCGGCCGCGGGCGTCGGTGATCGCACGCCGGTCCAGCCGCAGCACGTCCTGCTCGAACGGCACCTCGACCAGGCCCGGCGCCTCCTGCCGGTCGCGGATGGCGTGCGCCACCACGTCCGCCATCTCGATGCGGCCCTTCAGCGCGGCCACCTCGGCGGGTTCGCGGCCGACCGCCGTCAGGTCGGGGAACAGCTCCCCGACGGTCGACAGCAGCACGCCGGTCTCGCCCAGCGAGGGCAGCACCTGCCCGATGTAGCGCAGGAAGGTGGCGTTCGGCCCGACCACCAGCACGCCGCGCTTCGCCAGCTGCCGCCGGTGCGTGTAGAGCAGGTAGGCGGCGCGGTGCAGCGCCACCGCGGTCTTGCCCGTGCCCGGACCGCCCTGCACGACGACCACGCCGTTCAGCTCGGTGCGGATGATCTTGTCCTGCTCGGCCTGGATGGTCGCGACGATGTCGCCCATCTGGCCGGTGCGGCTCGCGTTCACCGCGGCCAGCAGGGTGGCCTCACCGGTCAGCCCCTCGGACGGGCGCCGGAGGTCGACCGAGTTGATGTCCAGCACCTCGTCGTCGAAGCCGACGACCTTGCGCTGCTTGGTCCTCAGGTGCCTGCGCCGGCGCACGCCCTCCGGTGCGGCGGCGGTGGCCAGGTAGAACGGGCGGGCGGCGGGCGCGCGCCAGTCCATCAGCAGCGGCTCGTATTCCTTGTCCTCGTCGAACAAGCCGATCCGGCCGATGTAGAACCGGTCGTCGGTGTCGAAGTCGAGCCGGCCGAAGCACAACCCGTTCTCCACCGCGCTGTACTGCGCCAGCTGATCGGAGTACATCGCCACCGAGGTGTCCCGCTCGGAGCGCATCTGGTGCGTCCCGCCGGTTTGCCGCAGCGCCCCGGCCAGGCGCTTCGAGCTCTGCTCGCGGAGGTCGTCCAGCCTGCCGTACAGCATCGACACGTATTCCTGCTCCGACTCGGTTTCCGCGAGCCGGAGGTCATCGGAGGGGCTTGACAACGTGCCTCATTTCTGGATAGCGTGGTTTATCAGCCTGTGTTGCATTCGGCTGACAGTTCCCTGCGCCCGTGCTGCGCAGAACGTCTAATCTACTACACGTTCTTCGCGTCGGTGCCTGCAGAACTCCACGCCCGCGGCCGGTGTCCCGTGACGTGGGAACGCCGCCGCCGAGCGGTGCTCGACGACGGCGTCCGGGGGTGCGGCCCCCGCCCGTGACCGGCTCGCGCCGGGTCCTCTCCGGTCCTGTTCCGCCCGGTCCTGTTCGCCCGATCCTCCCGATCCGCGCCGAGGCCTCAGAGCCGGGCGGCGACGATCCGGCCGATGGCGGCCATGCCGCTCGCGTTCGGGTGCATCGGCGCGGCCGGGCCGGTCGGCACCACCCCTTCGAACCACCGCGCGGCCGACTGCGCGCACGCGTCGTGGCCCGCGCTCGGCGGCTCGATGTCGACGAACTCCGCGCCGTGCGCGGCCGACTCCCGCGCGAACACCCCGTTCAGCCGGTGGATGGCTCCCTGGAGGTAGTCCGCGTCCCGGCCCCACAGCGGCTGCTCGGGGTAGCAGCCGCCGGGCTGGATGTAGGTGCCGTAGCCGACCACGACCACCCGCGCCGCGGGCGCCCGCTCCGCGATCAGGTCGAGCGCGGCGCCGAACTCGGCGGCGTAGGCGTCGATCCGCTCGGCCAGCCGGTCCCGGCCGGCCGCGGTGAGGCGGTCGCGGCACGACCGGCCGAGTGGCTCGGGCAGCAGGTTGACGCAGCCGATCGCCTCACCGACCAGGTCGACGTCGTTGCCGCCGACGGTCAGCGTGACCAGGTCGGTCTCCGGGCTCAGCGCGTCCGCCTGCGGGGCCTGGGCCCCGTCGATCGTCGACTGCGGCCCGGTCAGGTCCTCGGTGACCGCGCCGGAGCACGTCACGTCGGTGAGCCGGGCGCCGAGGTGCGCCGCCAGCACGGACGGCCAGTTGCGGGTCGAGCGCAGGCAGCCGGGCGCCTCCGGGTCCTGCGTCGGGATGAGCGGTCCCGCGGCGGCCGAGTCACCGAGCGCGACGTACTCGACGTCCGGCTCGGCGCTCGCCTGGCCGGCGGGCCACGTGATCGACAACGCCGCCAGTACCGCCGGTAGTGCCGCCGCTAGCAACCTGCGCACGTTCGACTCCTCTGCGTGATCGGGTGTCCTTCGGGGGACATGATGTGGCCTGCGCCACGGCGGTGCGGTCGGGAAACGGTGCAGATCACCCAGGAGGGGCGTTTCGCCGGGTCGGTCGTGGACGGGGTCGGCTGCGGCTTCTGCTCCGGCTTCTGCTCCGGTGCGGTGCGCGCGACCCGGGGCGGTACGCGGGGTGAGGGTGGGGCCACCGGATGAGCGGCTGTGCGCCGGCATGCGGGTGAAAACCGATCAAGTCGGCCGATCGCCCGGCACCCTGGGAGGGGTGAAGGAGAAGCGCCAGGAGCTGGCGAGGCTGTGCCGCGTCGCGGTGGACCGGCCGAGGTGGCAGCTCGGGTTCGCTGTGGTCGTGTCGGTGTGGACCCTGGCGTGGGTGGTGGGTCAGGCGTTCGGCGAGCCGAGCCCGCTGGAGGTGCTGCCGGTGCGCTGGGCGGGCCTGCCGACGGGGTGGCTTGACTCGACGCGGGGTTGGTTCGACGGCCGCACCGGGTTCCTGGCGGTGGCCGGTGGCCTGCTGTGGGCGATGACGAGCCCCGGCCGGCAGGCGTCGGCGTCGTTCGGCTGGCTCGCGGTGATGGCGGCGGCCGAGGACGTCGGGTACGTCGCGGTGCGGTGGGCGCTGCTGGTGTTCGCGGTCTTCCTCGTGGTGATGGGGCTGGTGTCGCTCACCGGGCGGCGGGCGTTCGTGGTCGACCGGCTCGCGGTCATCCCGCGGGACGTGGCGCGGGCGGCCGCCACGGCGGTCGCGCTGTCGGCGGTGGTGCCGCTGGTCGCGCCCGGCCTGGCGCTGGCCCGGTTGGTCGGTCCCTACGTGACTCGGCCGCCGCGCCGCCGGGTGGGGGAGCCGATCGTGCGACCGGCTTCCGCCGAACGGCCCGCGACCGGTGCGGCAGCCGGTGGGACGGCGGTCGGGACGGTCGGTGCCACAGCCGGTGCGACCACCGGTGAAACGGCCGGTGAACTGCCCAAACCGGTCCCGGCGCAGCGGGCCGCGACGACGCTCGGGTCGGATTTCCGGATCGGCTCCGCGCGCGAATAGGTTTTGCACCCCAACAATCAAGCCGAGGAAAGACGAGCGAACCTCACATCACATTCCGGAATCGTCTGTTTGGGCTTACCGGTCCGTATCCATCAAGATGTGCGCGTGCCAGAAAATCCCGCCGAAAACCGCTTAGCCAGGGTGATGCGTCGTCAGCCCGTTCAGCAGCGCGGCGCCGCCACGGTCTCCGCGATTGTCGATGCCTGTGCGACACTGCTCAACGACTACGACTACGACGACATCACCACCGCCCGGATCGTCGAGCTCGCAGGCGTGCCAATTGGGTCGTTCTACCAATACTTCCCGGACAAGCGTTCTGTTGTGCACGCGTTGGCGCTGCGCGGCATGGAGGAGTACCTCGCGCGGGTCGAATCGCTGTTCACAGAGGGTCGGCTCGCCGAGGACTGGCGGGAAGCGGTGCAGCAGGTCGTCGGCATCTACCTGCGGATGCTGGTCGAGATGCCCGGTTTCGGCCGGGTGCGGTTCAGCGACCTGCTCGACGGCCACCGCCTCGACTCCTCGGTCGACCAGTACGAGCTGATGGCCGAGCGGTTGCGCGACCTGTTCCTCGGCCGCTTCGCGGTGCGCGGTGACGCGCCCGTCACGTTGACGTTCCGGATGGCCGCCCAGACCGCCGACGCGATGTTCAAGCTGGCCGAGCGCGTCGAGCCCGACGAGCGCCCGGTGGTCCTCCGCACCGCCGACGGCGTGATCACGAAGATGCTCGCCGGGGTGTTCGACCCCGCCCGGTGATCCCGCTGCGGCTCGGCCGTGCCCGACCACCCGCCCGTCCGGTCGACCCGTGCCGTCCGCTCGACCTGTCCTGCCTGGTCGTCCGGGTCTGACCACCCCCGCACCTGCCCGGATGATCCCGACCCGCTCGGACTTGCCGCGCCGGTCCGGGTGGTGTGGGGTGGACCGGTGAGCGACGACTTCGACGTGATCGTGATCGGCGGCGGCCCGGTGGGCGAGAACGCCGCCGCCCGGACCGCCGCCGGTGGACTGCGGACCGCGCTGGTGGAGGGCGAACGCCTCGGGGGTGAGTGCTCGTACTGGGCCTGCATGCCCAGCAAGGCGTTGCTGCGCCCCGGCCACGCGCTCGCCGCCGCCCGCCGGGTGCCGGGGGTGCCGGTCGGGGAGCGGCTGGACGCCGCCCAGGTGTTGAAGCGGCGCAACAGCTTCACCTCCGACTGGGACGACGCGGGCCAGGTCGGGTGGGCCGAGGGCGCCGGGCTGACCGTCGTCCGCGGCCGCGGCCGGCTCGTGGGTGAGCGCCAAGTCGAGGTCGAGGACGTCCAGGGCGGGCAGGAGGGCGGGGGCGGAGGTCGTCGCGTGCTGACCGCCACCAAGGCGGTCGTGGTGTGCACCGGCAGCGTCCCGCGCATCCCGTCGCTGCCCGGCCTGTCCGACGTGCCGTACTGGACGTCGCGCGAGGCGACCTCCGCGCAGGAGGTGCCCGAGTCGCTGGTGGTGCTCGGCGGCGGGGTGGTCGGCGTCGAGATGGCCCAGGCGTGGGCCCGGCTCGGGTCGGACGTCACGCTGGTCGTCTCCGGCGAGCGGCCGCTGCCGAAGTTCGAGGCGTTCGCGGGCGACCTGGTCGCTGACGGCCTGCGCGAGGACGGCATCCGGATCGTCTCCGGCGTCAAGGCGACCGGGGTGTCCACTTCGGACGGCGGCGTGTCGTTGCGGCTGTCCGACGACACGGAGGTGACGGGCAGGCACCTGCTGGTCGCGACCGGCCGTCAGCCGGCGACGTTCGACCTCGGTGTGGAGCAGTTCGGCTTCACCGCCGGGCAGGCGCTGGAGGTCGACGACACCGGCCGGGTGTCCGGAGTGGACTGGCTGTACGCGGCGGGTGACGTCACGGGCCGCGCGTTGCTGACCCACCAGGGCAAGTACGCCGCTCGCGCGGTAGGCACCGCGATCCTCACCGACGCCACCGACCCGGAGCCGTGGACGGCGCCGGTCGCCACGGCCGACCACACGGCCGTGCCGCAGGTGGTGTTCACCGACCCGGAGGTCGCGGCGGTCGGGTGGACCGAGGCGCAGGCCCGCGAGGCCGGCCTGGACATCCGGGTGATCGACCTGGACATCGCGGTGGCCGGGTCGTCCCTGCACGCCGACGGGTACAAGGGCAAGGCGCGGATGATCGTGGACGAGCGCAAGCGGACGCTCGTCGGCGTCACGTTCGCCGGTCCGGACGTCGCGGAGCTGATCCACGCGGCCACCATCGCGATCGTCGGCGAGGTCACCGTGGACCGGTTGTGGCACGCGGTCCCGGCCTACCCGACCATCAGCGAGGTGTGGTTGCGGCTGCTGGAGGCGTACGGCCTCTGACGCTGCGTGCACGGTGTGTCAGCACACCGTGCACGCCCGGAGGGAGAGTGCCGCCGACTGCCGTAGGGCCCTGCCGCCATAGGCACTCTCCTCCGCAAAATGCGGCTTCAACTCTCTACACTGCCGGTGTGACCAGGGGAACAGTGGTGGTGGCGATCGGCGCGGTGCTCTGGTGCACCTTCGTCCTCGCGTCCACGTTCCTGCCCGGCGGGCCCTGCTGGCCGCCGCTCGCGGTGCACCTGCCGGGGTTCCTGGTCGTGCCGGTCGTCGTCCACACGTTGTGGCGCGCGCGTTCGACCGCGCTGCTGTGCCTGGCCCACGTGCCCAAGTCGGTGCTGTTCCCGGGGTTCGCGCTCGCGGTCGGCGGGTGGCTGTTCTCGTTCGGCGCGATCGCGGGCAGGCCGGGCACCGAGGCGCTGTGCGCGATGGGCGGTCTGGTGATCGTGCTGCACGTGGCGTTCGGGTTGATCAGCGTCGGCATGGTGCGCACCGGTCGCTGAGCGCGGGAAAGGGTTACTGCTGCGCGGCGGGAAGCCGTAACGCCTGCTCGGTGACCTGGGCCAGCTTGGGGTCCGCCGGGTCCTGCTCGCCCTCGGCCCAGACCACTTGAGTGATCCGCACCAGCGCGCCCTTCACCGACACGCGGATCGCGGACCGGTCGAACGTCGACGGCCCGCCCGGCCACGCCTTGCCCTCCTGCACCAGCGCGCTGACGCCGCCGGTGCCGGGTGCGGACGCGAGCGCGTGCAGCTCACCCGCCCTGGTGGCGTCGGGCAGGCTCAGCTCCGCGATCGCGACACCCGCCTTCCGACCGTCCACTGTGGTCTCGTACTGCGCGCGCCTCAGCTGCATGCAGAGGTGCGTGGACAGCCAGGCCCGCACGTCGCCGAACGTGTGCGGGGCGCAGTCGTCGGTGCGGTCCGAGCCGCGCTGCGCGAAGTTCCGACCGTCCACGACGACGGTGGTCGGCTGCGGGGTCGGCGTGGTGGAGGGGCTGCTGTCCGCGGTGTCGCCGGACGACAGGGAGAGGATCAGCGCGATGATCAGCAGCACGGCGACGATCAAGCCGGCCACGTAGGGCAGCAGCCTGCGGCCGGGTTTCGGCGGCGTGACCTTCGGCAGCAGCATGGTGCTGGCCGACGCCAGGTCGGCCGCCGCGTCGGAGAAGCCCTCCGCGATCAGGCGGGCGCGCTCGGGGGGCGAGCCGGTCGGCGCGAGCACGGCGAGCAGCTTGGCGGCGTGCGCGGCCGAGCAGGGCCGGTCGCTGGTGCCGAGCTCGCGCGCGGCGGCCAGCAGCGTCGTCGGCTTGGGGTGCAGGACGCGGACGCCCCGGTTGAGGTCCACGGTCGGCTGCACGACCTGGCCGACGTACGGGCCGACGGCCACCACGGTGGTGACCGGCAGCGGCTCGCCGCGCATGTCCTGGATGCGGCGGGCGACGGCGGTGGTGGCCTCCAGCGCCTCGGCGGCCGGGCTCGTCGCGCCGTCGGGACGGGTCAGCGGCCAGCCATCGATCTTCCACTGGCCGTTGAGCGGCGCCTCCAGCCGCATGGCCGGGTCCGGCAGGTCCACGCCGACGACCACGAGCACACCGCGCGGCAGCACGATCACGGCGTCCAGGTCGCGCGGGCAGTCCGGCGGACGCACCCCGAGCAGCGCGACACCGCCGAGCACGGCGTCGCCGTTGCCCCACGTGCTCAACGCGGCGCGCACGTCGGCGCCCACCGCGGAGGGCTCGGGTCCGAGTCGGATCAGCCGCACGAGATCACCACGGGACCAAGGTCGGATCGTTCGGCGTTCCACACGGTCGGACACGGTAGCGCCGTGGTGATCGGAGGTGCCGCGCGCATCGCGTGAGACGACGTCGGGTGACAACGATCACGGGTGCGCCGGGTGTGGCTCGATGTGTGTGATCTGCGTGATCGTGTGAGGTCTTGATCATCTGTGTTGATCACGGGAACGTATCCGGATGATCCCGGAAAGTGACCTTGTGGCCCAGAACCGGGCCGCGAGGTCGTCGATTTAGGGTCGAAAGTCCTGTATCTGACCCGCCTGGGTGAGGAACGGGATGGTTCTTATGGCGGACTGCTGCCGTAGCGGGCAGAATGACCAAGTCGGGAATTCGCAAGATCGTCCGCATCCTCGAGAGGTCGTAGGGGAAGACGTCCCTCGTCGAGTAGCGGAGGTCAGCTGTGAGCACCCGTGGCAGCAGCAGTGGCGTGGTCTACGTCCACTCGTCGCCGTCTGCGGTCTGTCCGCACGTCGAGTGGGCGATCTCGGGCACCCTCGGTGAGCGAGCGGACCTCAAGTGGGCGGCGCAACCCGCGGCGCCCGGTCAGTTGCGCGCCGAGTGCAACTGGACCGGCGATGCCGGCACCGGAGCCAGACTCGTGTCCGCCCTCAGGGCGTGGCCGATGCTCAGGTTCGAGGTGACGGAAGACCCGAGTCCGGGAGTGGACGGCGTGCGGTACTGCTTCGCGCCCGTGCTGGGCCTGTGGCACGCCCGCACCAGCGCGAACGGCGACATCGTCGTGTCCGAGGACCAGTTGCGCGCCTTGGCCGCGCGGAGCAGGGGTGGTGAGTCGTTCGCGCACGGGGTCGACGAGATCCTGGGCGCGGCTTGGGATGACGCCCTCGAACCGTTCCGGCGTGCCGGGGACGGCGCTCCGGTGACCTGGCTGCACCGCGTGGGCTGACCCCCACCCGTCCCCCGCCACCCCGGTCTGCCGACCCGGTCTGCCGCGCGCGTTCTCGCTGGTACCGCGCGTGTCCTACGTCCAGAACGCGCGTGTCCTACGTTCAGAACGCGCGTGTCCTACGTTGGCGTGCGCTGAGTTGAGCGTTCAGGACGGTGGAGCGCGAGAGTCCTACGTTCAGAGCGCGAGAGTCCTACGTTCAGAGCGCGAGAGTCCTACGTTCAGAGCACGTGAGTTCAACGCTCAGCGTGTGGTGGTCCTGGTCGGCTCGATTTGACATGGGGCCCTTACGGGCACCCCAGGCAGGCCAAAGCCGGCAGGCCCAGCGGGGTAAAGCGTCCCGCCGGGCCTGCCGGCTTCGTCCAGCCTAAGGCACCCGAACCCCTGTCAAATCGGGGCATGGTGGGGTGGTGGCGG